>CAZNQT010000142.1:0-9702 GCA_964574885.1 uncultured Pirellulales bacterium | reverse complement strand
GTGTATGATGATGCCGCGGGTAAAAGTCCGATAGTACCCTGGGAGACCCTGGAAGCGTTCGCGCTGCCGACAAACGGCAGCCTTTTGAAAATTCATTTGAAAGTGAACGACGGTGAACCCGGCGGAATGGATTTTGATTGTGCCTGGCTACGCATTAATAATCAGGCTCCGAATCCCGATGCCGGCGGACCCTATGAGATCGACGAAGGCCAACCGCTCTGGGTAGATGCCCGCGGAACGACCGATCCGGACGCCAATGATAATCTGGCGTATGCCTGGGATCTCTACGCCGACGGCACGATCGACTACTATGCCGGCGCCCATCCAGTGGCTCTGATTCCCTGGCAGGTGTTGGAAAATGCCGGCGTACCGGGGGACGGCACGGCGATCCCGCTGCGACTCATCGTAAACGACCAGGAAAGCAACGGCCAAGCTCTGCAAGCCTATCAAGATACAGACCTAACGGTTAACAACGTCGCTCCCACGGCGGACGCCAACGGTCCCTACGTGATTGACGAAGGCGCCGACGTACAACTGATCGGCGCCAACTCGAGCGATCCAAACGCCAATGATATATTGACCTACGACTGGGATCTCAATGACGATGGCGTTTACGACATTCTGGGTCAGATGAATCCGTCCGTTACCTGGGCGACGTTGCATGATACGTACGGGCTGGCCAGCGACGGAACCAGTCTGGTCTTAAATCTACGAGTCAGCGATAACGACGGCGGGGTCGATAATGATCGGGCGCTGCTGCTGGTCGTGAATAACCTGGCGCCTTCGGTGGACGCCGGCGGCGATTATTCCATCAGCGAAGGCGATGACCTCCAACTCAACGGTTCCGGCAGCGATCCGGGCGGCGATGCACTGACGTTTCTGTGGGATCTGGATAATGACGGCGCGTTCGACGATGCCTCCACCACCGATCCCCTGGTGCCCTGGGATCACCTCAAACTGCTCAACCTCAAGACCAACGGTCAAGCCAATACCATCGCCTTGATGGCCGATGACGGCGAAGAAGGCGGTGTGAATATCGATACCGCGCAACTGTTCATCGGCAATGTCGCTCCGACAGCGGACGCCGGCGCGGATTACGAGATCAATGAAGGCGACACGGCCCACTTCTTCGGTTCGTTCCTGGATCCCTACGGCGATCTGGATGGTCCCTTTACCTTCGCATGGGACTTCGGCGACGGCAGCGACACAGTGAGCACGGAGCACGCGGCTCATTTATACAGCGACAACGGTGTCTTCACCGTCAACTTCAGCGTAACCGATAAGGACGGCGGCACCGGGAACGATCAGGCGGTCGTCACAGTGTTGAACGTGGCGCCCAGCGTGGACGCCGGCGAAGATAAAATATCGACCGAAGACCAACTGGTGCCGTTCTCCGGCAAGTTCACCGATCCCGGTCTGAATGATACGCATAAAATCACCTGGAACTTCGGCGACGGCGCCATCGTGGCGGGTGAATTCGGCGACCTCAGTTTGCTCGACATCCAACATACGTATGCCGACGACGGTGAATATACCGTTACGCTCACCGTAGAAGATGATGACGGCGGCGTCAGTTCGGATACCCTCACGGTGTTTGTTTTCAACGAAGGTCCCTGGGTGTATGCGGGTCCCGATCATGGAATCGACGAAGGCGATACCGTCAGTTTTGATCTGGCGGAGTTCTCGGATGTGTTGGCGGACATTCCGCCCGAAAGTATCACCTGGGATTTCGGCGACGGTTCTCCGGTGGAAGTTGGGAACCTCAATCCCACGCATACCTACGCGGAGGACGGCGTCTATGTCGCTCGTTTGACGGTGAATGACGGCGACGGCGGCATTGTCTTCGATGAAGCATCCGTCATCGCAAGCAATGTGGCGCCCCTCATTAACATCGGCCCGGATTCCCTGGCCAATATGGATGAGCCGTTCTTCTTCAGCGGCGCGGCCACCGATCCCGGCGGCGCGAACGATCCGCTCACTATTACGTGGGATTTCGGCGACGGTATCGCCGCCGATGGTACGCTCGCACCGGCCCATACCTACACCGAAAGCGGACTCTATACCGTCAGGCTTACCGTGGCGGATGATGACGGCGGCGTAACCACCGATACCCTGCAAATGACGGTCCAGGAGTTGCTGCCGATCGTGAAAAATTCGACGTACATACATACCCTGGCCGGTCTGGTCAAGGTTAAGCTGAAAGGACCGGGTGAACTCGTTCAGGTCAGTCATATTGCCGGTACCGGGATCGACTTAAACACCGTCGAACTCAACAACACTACGGAGAAATCCTCCCTGATCGTACAGTCCAAAGGACGCAAGTCGTTTGCCAATCTCGGTGACGTGAACGTGCATAGTTCACTGGGTAAGCTCAAAGGCAATACGACCAACCTCAAGGGCACCGTGCAAATCGATACCGGCAGTCTGGGCAAGGCCAAACTCGCCAGTATCCAGGAACAAGGAAGTATTAACGCCCTGAGCGACATCGGACAGGTGAAGGTGAAGCAGGACCTGGAAGGCACCGTGAATTCCGGCGCTGCAATAGGCAAGGTCATGGGCAACAAAGGAACGCTGTCCGGGACGATTCGAGCGGCCGACAGCGTTGCCATGGTAAAATTTAACGCTATCGACGCGGCGACCGTCAGTGCCGGCGATAATATCGACAAGATTTTCTCCAAGACCGACATCGTCGATTCGCAGATGTTGGCCGGCTTCGATATCGGCGCCGACGCCCTGCCGGGTACCGCAGATGATCTCTTGAATCCGACCGGTGCGACGATCGGTAAGATTAAGGTTCATCCGAAAAAGGGCGACTTCGACAACAGTTATGCCCTGGCCGGCGTTCAGCCGTTCGACTTTACCGCTACCTCGCGGAATCTGCTCGCTCCCAATCCGGCCGATCAGGTGCTGGCGTCCTTCGGAGCGATTAATCAAGCCATCGTGGGACAGGTATTTCTCAATGGGGATCCCGCCACGGGTATTTACGGCTTGTTTGCCGCTACGGAACCGATTTCCAACGTAACGTTCACCGAAGTCGGCGCCGCCGGCGCCCCCGACTTCGAGGCCCGTTGGTCCTGGATTTAAGAACAATACGAATTGCAAAAAAAGGCTCCCACAAAACGTGGGAGCCTTTTTATATAGTGATCGAAGCTGGTTTACACCATATCGGCCGTCGGGCACACAAACGGATTGCGGTATTCACGATGCAATATCTTATTCGCGGCGGAGCTATTGGTGAATACTTCCCTGACGGGGTCGAATTGCAATAACGGTCCCATCGACATGGGGTACTTGTCCAGATCCACGTCGTTGTCTTTCAGATGCTGTACCGTACGGTTCAGCGTCTCGATGTTGTCGTCCCGGCTTTTGACCTTTTCCAGAACGGCTTTGGCTTCAGCGACGGAGACCTTATTGTTTTCACCCAGATAGTAACTAATGTTGGCCAAATGTGCCAACGCCGCTGACAGATGGCCTTGGAAGGCGTCGGAGTTAAGACTGTCCGCATTACGACTGTGTACGGCACTGACGAAATTGCCGAAGTGGTCCCCGCCACCCCCGAACCGTTTAAACGGCTTACCCTTAAGATCGAAAGCCGTGCAACTGGTGTAGGACGTCTGGACCAGATACCCTTCCGTGCCGTAGAAAATCACGCCAATCTTGTTGCCTCGTCTGCTGTTGAACATATCATTAATCTGTTTGTCGGCGGAATTATCGACCGAAAGACCGCGCGTCTCAAAGACCATGCACTTGTTCCCGTAATCGTAGATGGCAATTTCGGTGTTGGCGGTATCGCCGGCATCGACGTAATTGGGATCGTGGCGTTCGGCCTGATAGCCCAGCCGACCGCCGTAGGCGATTACACTGTTCGGATGGCGATTGATTCCGAGTCCCCAGCGGGCGATGTCGGTCTGATGCGGGCCCTGGTTGCCGGAATCGCCGTTGCCGTACAATCGCTGCCAGTGCCAATCGTAATGGAAACGCTGTCGCGTCAGTTTCGGCGTGGTGTATTTCGCGGGACCGCTCCAAAGATTGAAATCCACTTCTTTCGGGATCGGATAATTTCACAGGTGACCGATTGACTTGCTGCTTTTGTAACATAATCCCCGCGAGAAATTGACTTCGCCGATGCCGCCGTCGGCGAGGAATTTCATGGCATTAATAATGGCCGGATTCGAACGACACTGCGTACCCACCTGACAAATTCGTTTGTATTTCTTGGCCGCCGCCACCAATGCCGCCCCTTCCGGAATGTCGTGACTAATTGGTTTTTCCAGATACGCGTCCTTGCCCGCCTGCATGGCCCAGACTCCGCACAAGGCATGCCAGTGGTTGGGCGTCGCCGTCGAAATAAAATCCACGTCTTTATCGTCGAACGCTCGGCGCATATCCTTGACAAACTTGGGTCGTTTGCCGGTTCGTTTCTCAACATCGCTGCAGCACTTTTGACCTACGTTTTCATCCGCATCGACGATGTATGCGATTTCGCAGTCCTTGCGCCTGGCGTAGGCGCTGATGTGACTGCCCCCGCGACCATGACAGCCGATCACGGCACAGAGAAGCTTTTCGTTAGCGCCGGTGGATTGCGCCTCCGTGACGCTGCTGAGGATTGGCGTAGTCGCCGCGGCAGCAGCGGCCGCCGCGAACATTGAATCTTCCAAAAATTGTCGGCGAGTTATTTTTCTCATGATGATCACTCCTTTATGTGCGTTCTCCCATCTCATCAAACCCAACTACTCTGCTGAGCCTCATTTGACGTAGGATATCACTTCCCCCGGCAAAATGCAACCCACTTTCTAATGATCTTAATTGGCTAACCCGCGGCGTTTCAGCATCGCGTCAATCTTCGGTTCTGCGTGTCGGAATCGTTTATAAAGCACCATAGGATCTTCGGTACTGCCAGCAGAAAGAATATACTTGCGAAAGTCCGAGGCCGTCTCCCGGTCGAACAATCCCTTTTCCTTGAACACCTCAAACGCATCCGCGTCCAGCACTTCCGCCCAGATATAACTATAATATCCCGCAGAATAGCCACCGGAAAAGATGTGTTGGAAATAGGGGCTTCGATACCGTACCACAATCTCCGGAATCAAACCGATCTTTTTCAGCGACGCGTTCTCGAACGCAATCGGATCCTGCGTCGGTGCCTCCGTCAGCGTATGCCAGTCCATATCCAGGAACGCCGCGGCCAGATATTCCACCGTGGCAAATCCCTGGTTGAAATACTTCGCTTGCTTAATCTTTTCAATTAGCTCATCGGGGATCGTCTGACCGGTTTCGTAGTGTTGGGCGAAAGACCGCAGCACCTCCGGCTCCTCCGCCCAGTTCTCCATGATCTGCGACGGCAGTTCCACGAAATCCCGTGGTACGCTCGTACCGGACAGCCTGTCATACGTGCAATTCGATAGCAGACCATGCAGAGCGTGTCCGAATTCATGGAACAATATTTTCACCTCCTCATAACTCAACAGCGCCGGATTATCCTTCGTCGGTTTGGAAAAATTGCCCACGTTGCAGATTATCGGCGCCACTCGTTTGCCGTCTTTTCGTATCTGTTTTCGCAAAGAGTTCATCCAGGCGCCGCCCCGCTTGCCAGCCCGGGGAAAATAATCGGTATAAAGCACTCCTACCAGACGGCCATCCGCCTCTTTGACGGCGTACGCAGTTACTTCCTCGTTATATTTCGGGATATCGATTTCTTCAAAGGTAATTCCATACAGCCTGGTCGCCAATTCGAAGACGCCCTTCCTCACCTTCTCCATCTGAAAATAGGGCCTGAGCATATTCTCATCCAGGTCGTATTTTTGCTTGCGCAGTTTCTCCGCGTAAAACCACCAGTCCCACGGCTGCAATTTGAAATCGCCCCCTTCCTTATCAATTAAGCTTTGCAACTCCCGGGCTTCCTGTTTCGCTTTGGCTAACGCCGGCTCCCATATCTTCGTTAGAAACTCATAGACCGTCTCCGGTTTTTTAGCCATATTTACATCCAGCACATAATCGGCATGAGTTTTATATCCCAACAACTTGGCTCGCTCCACACGCAGGGCTGCCATACGGGTCAATATTTTTTTGTTATCCAGTTCATTGTTGTGGTTGCCCCGGTTGATATATCCCTTCAGCATTTTCTCCCGCAGCTCGCGTTTTTCCGAATACTGCAAAAACGGAATTAAGCTCGGCTTATGCAACGTAAATACCCATTTATCTTCCTTATGGCGTTCTTTGGCTGCTTCTTGGGCCGCCGTCCGCACCGCTTCCGGCAGACCCGCCAAATCTTCTTCTTTCTCCAGCACCAACTCGAACGAATTGTTCTCTTTCAGGATATTCTCGCCGAACTGTAACGACAGCAGGGACAGTTCCTTATTGATTTCCCTTAACTGTTCCTTCTGCTTGTCATTCAAGTTGGCGCCGCTTCGCACGAAATCCTTATACGTCTTTTCCAACAGCATCGCTTCTTCCGTCGATAACGACAGCGAATCCTTTTGCTGATACACGGCTTTGATCCGCGCGAATAATTTTTCATTCAGCATAATATCATCGCTATGTTTCGACAGCTTCGGCGCTATGTCCTTCGCGATAGTTTGCATCGTATCATTCGTTTCCGCCGAGAGCAGATTATAAAACACATTGCTAACCCGGTTGAGTAACTCTCCGCTCCGGTCCAGGGCCGCCACTGTATTGGCAAAGGTGGCTTTTTCTTCACTGTTGGCGATGGCTTCAATCTCGGCTTGATGCGCCTCGATGCCCGCCTCGAACGCCGGCGGATAATGTTCCTCACGAATCTCTCCGAACGGCGGTACTCCGTACGGCGTCTCCCATTGTGTCAAAAGCGGATTCACCGGCTCTGGCTCTCCTCTGCGCTCGACGGCACACGAACACATCATCACACTGGTCAAAATCAAGGAAAGAACTATCAACTTCACACTCATTTCCTGTTCCTTTCTTTCCACACCCCCATAAAAAAGGCCGCCAGGGCCGGGGAATCGGCGTGAGCGGAAAACATTAACTTTTTCTTCGATACAGATGCCATACCTCACCGTGCGTTAATATTTTATGGTTGTTGCCCAGCCAAACATCGTGTCGGCTTACCATCCATCGGGCAACTTGAGGCACAAATTCGACTTTCCATTGAGGATGACGCCATAGTGTCGAAGAGCCTACCAGACCTCCTAAGCGAACGTTTACTACAATATAATGTTTTACCGGAGAACACCCCAGCACCTTTTCATCCACACCGGTATCGTGAGGCACAAAACAGCCCAGTACCGTGTCGGGTTTGAATGTTTCAAGTGCCTTTCCCGCCGGAAGATTGATAACGTTGGCATCCGGGGCAGGATGCGCATCGGTGGCAATAACTTCCAGACCGTTAGCCGTCAAACCGGATGCCAATTCACCTCGGCCGGCGCACACTTCGACAATTATCCGACACCCTAAGCCTTGTAAAAAATCAGTTAGGAACGTAATGAACTCCTGATTCAGCATGAGGTAAACATTTTGTTCGATACAATGATTTAACCAGCCATCGCTTCGTTCGGCTTCTGTCAGGGCATCGATTACCGATTGATAAGAAGGAAGTAGGGTATCAATTTCCATGGTCATACGGTTTACACACTGGGGCCGCAGCGATTTATGGCAAAGGCATTCCATTCGCGTATCGCCTCGGCCTTGGTCATCTTGCCGTCGCAAAGTTCTAATATCTCATCATAAAGCCGCCGACCGGCTTCCTCCAGACTTGTACCATCGAACATATCGCTGACATCGATCTCCATCGTTTCCTTCATAGCCTGCCAGGATTCTTTATTTCCCGTTAAGCGCATGGTAATCATCAACGGGTGGTTAATGGTGTGGCCTCCCCCCGTACTGAAGGACATAACCTGAGCGCCGGCCGCGGCGATACCCGTAATGCTTTCGCCTCCATGGCCGGGCGTATCCATCACCCAGACGCCGCTTTCCGCGCCGATGCTCTGGGCGAAATCGACAACACCCACGATCGATTTGGATCCCCATTTCTGAATGGCGCCGAGTGCTTTTTCTTCTATGGTCGAGAGTCCGCCTTCGATGTTATCGCCGGTGGGCTGACTGCCGCGCATATCCACGCCGCAAGCCAATATACGTTTTTCCATTCTATCAATCATATCCATAATTTGCCGGGCGAGTTCCGGGGTTTTACATTTTGCTTTGATGATTTCCTCTCCCCCCATCATTTCCGTAGTTTCGGCGACGATGCTTCGGCCTCCTTGTTCGATAATGCGGTCGGAGACCCATCCCACTACCCGATTGTGAGCCAAACCGCTGGTCACATCGCTCGTGCCGCAATTGATGCCATACACCAGTTTACGAACGGGAACTTTTTCTCGCTGCTGGTGCGTAATCTTTCGATTCATCTCGACAACCAACCTCATCATTTTTGCAGTTGCCGTAATGCCGCCTCCTTCGCGCCGAATATTCACTACCTCAACGGGCTTGCCGGTTTGGGCGATCTCGTGAGCGATTTCGTCCGCGGTGCAGCCCTGCTCCTTGAAATGGTCGGCAACAATAACCGCGCCGGCATTGGGATTGTTACCCGTTCCCACCAGGGTCCGGAACGTCTGGGCGAGGTCCGGTGCGATCTGGCATCGTCCCAGAGGATGGACGATCGGAATACAGTTTTGACAGCAGTATGCCACCCGTTCACACATGGGATTGGCGTACAAAGTGCCGCTCAACAGTAAAACATGGTTACGAATTCCTACTTGTCCATCGGAACGAACATACCCATAAAAATAATCTCTCATTGTATCACTCCGCTAAATTTATCCATAAAATTGCATAGGTAAAATTCTACAGATCACCACGACCTCGATTGGATTCGATGTTATGGACGTGTACGTATTCGCCCTGTTTTATATTCTTGCCGGCCCGCCCGATATTCTGACCATATTTAATGACGGCTTCGCCCCGGGCAATGTCAGTAAAAGCAAATTTATGATTGCTGGGGATGTCTTCCAGCAATCGAACCGTTACCGTGGTTTTATCTTCCACGGTACAGGTGACTTGCTGATCTTTGGCGCCTTTACCCACCATGTTGGCCACGTTATCCCGGGCCTGGATTACGATTGCTTTGAAACTCATTATCTATTCCTTTCCGGTAGAGCGAACATTCTAATCCGAAACTAAATGATCCTCCAGGAGCTTCGCAAAAGAAAGATTATATAGCAGCGTGAAACAATTAGGCAAGGAATATTTTTATGACGGCGAAAAACTATTTGAAATTATCTAAGATATGACTATATTTACTATTAGCGAGAAAATAATTGAATAATGTTTAATATAATGTTTCCATAACGGATATTCATAACCATTTAACCAGGGGACCAATTATATGTCACTAAGCAGACTCTTGGCAGATTACGCGATCCATACGCCCTCCGATGAGATCAGCGAGGGGGCTTTAGAGGCCGGTAAGAAAATAATTCTCGATACCGTAGGAGTATCCATCGCTGCCTGGAATGCTCCAGGCATCCCTGGGATCCATCAACAACTCACCGACTGGGGCGGCGTCAAAGAAGCTTCGGTACTGGTATATGGATCGAAACTGCCGGGTCCCCATGCGGCGTTTATCAATTCGGCGATGGCGCACGCTCTGGATTACGATGACATCCATGATCCTTCCGCCCTGCACATCATGAGTGTTGTCTTGCCCACGGTTCTGGCGGCGAGCGAGATTAC
>CAZNQT010000141.1:0-9730 GCA_964574885.1 uncultured Pirellulales bacterium | reverse complement strand
AGATAATCTCGCTCCATATAAGGGCACAAGTCGCAGTCGTCGGGATTGCCGGGATGAAAGTCGGTGGCGCTTTTCCAGAACTTATTATGTACGTATTGAAATCCCTGCCAGTACCAGTTTCCATCCCAGGGATCCTGAGACAGCACGGTGGCACCGTCCATATGATTGGCGACGAGGTCGAGGAGCACGTTTTCGCAGGCGGCGGCCGCGGCCTGGAGTTCGGCGAGGCTGCCGAAGCGGGTTTCGACAGTCCCTTTCTGGTCGTATTGGCCCAGGTCGTAATTGTCGTAGAGGTCGTAGCCCATGGAGTACCCGCCGGCGGCGCCCTTGGTGGGAGGCGGAAACCAGAAATGGGTAAATCCGGCGGCTTTGAGAGCAGGAGCATTCTGGCGAATCGTGTCATACCAGATACCGCCGGGGGGAACGTCCAAATAGAAGGTCTGGAGGATAACGCTGTCGGAATTCAGGGGATCGCCACCGGCATAAAGGAACTTCCCCGGAATTGCCGCGACGGTTAGAACCAGAAAACAAACACTTGTAAATTTCAAATTTTCCTCCTTTGGTATATTCCTATTATACTTTTTTCCGGTCGCTGAGGCAATGAAAAAAGGAGATAAGAAAACCGCATAGGCTAAGAGCCTATCCTACTGCTCGGCGTCTAACAGCCGACGAGGTTGAAATTTCACCGCCGAGGGCGGCGGAGCTATATGCACTTATCGCCATCCACCTCGCGGACTCGGTGGCTGCCACCCGGATTATTATGCTATGAAAGATTATGTGTTTCTACTTAGAATAGGGGCAATCCACCAGCCGCAAGCTCGCAGACTCGCTTGAGGCTGCCACCCAAAACAGTGGAGGGCGGCGGAGCTACATGCACTTATCGCCATCCACCTCGCGGACTCGGTGGCTGCCACCCGACGGGTTGACAATCCTGGGCGGGAATGACATAGTTTTGTGAGAGTTTCTTACTTGACTTCCTGTAGCCATTGGGCGGCGAGGCGGTTATAGTCGGTTAAATCGACGTCGCAATCCACATTAAAATCTCCGCTGGACAACGGCGCGCAGCCGGACTCGAGCCAATTGTCGGACAAGAGGGATAAATCGACCATATCGATCCAGCCGTTATTATTCAAGTCCAACAGGGGCCGCGCCAGCACTGCTATTTCCGCATCGGTTAAAGCGCGATCGTAGATACGAACATCGTCCATCTCGCCGTGTAAGGAGTAGAGGGCATCGCAGAAGCGGGCGCCGAGTTGCGAGGCCCCGTCGCTGGAATAGACCATCGCGCCGCCCGCGCCGCCGTACGCACCCCCATCGTCATACCCGTTGACGTAGAGGGTTATATCGTTCGAGCTGCGGATGACGACGGCGAGATGATACCACGTATTCGGTCGCAAGATCGAGTCGCCGATTTTATAGCGCAAGCTAGAGTCTGGTTGTCCATCGCCAACGGAGGCAGCTATCTGACCCGTATTCAAGACGAGCAGATCGGAGCCGTAATATCGATGTTCGTCGTCATAGTCTTTCTTGTCGAGGTTGATGAGGATCTGATAATCGCCCACTTGGTCAAATCGGACCCAGGAGGCCAGGGTAATCGGCAGAGCAGGCTTGAGGGAGGTGGAATTGCCCAGATCGACAAAGTCCGCGACGCCGTCGAACTGCAGGGCGCCCTGGAACTTGCCGGGGATCCACTGGGAATCGTCGCTGCCAAAGTTTAACAGCTTTCCGTTGCTGCGTCCGGCACCATCCGTCGCGCACCAACCGGTGGCATCATCGAGTTTCCACCAGCCAATCCGATAGTCCATTACGGATTTGATCTGATCGACATTCAGGGCATCGCGATACAATCGGACATCGTCCAGGGCGCCTCGGAGGAAGTAGGCCTTGCCGCTAAGCGAACCGATTTGCGAATTCCCATCCGCATAGGCTATATCGCCCCCGGCGCCGTTGATCACCCCGCCATCATCCTGACCGTTGATATAAAGGCTCATATCCACGGGACTGCGAATCGCCGCGGCTACATGATACCAAATATTCGGCTGCAATACCGAGTTGCCGATTTTATATCTGCTGCTGTAATCTGGTTGTCCGTCGCCGAACGAGACGGCTACTTGGCCCGTATCCATCACGAGCAGTGCGGGACCAAAATAGCGATGCTCGGCGTCATCATCTTTCTTATCGATGTTGACAATAACCTGAGAATCGGTTCCTACCTCATCGTGTCGAATCCAGGCGGCCAGAGTAAGAGGTAAATTGGATTTCAGGGAGGAGGAGTCTCCCAACTCGATAAAATCGTCATGGCCGTCGAACTGTAAGGCGCCGTCGAACTTGCCGGCGATCCATTGCGAATCATCGGTCACAAAATGGGTCAGGGCGCCGTCATTATCACCGACGGCATCGTCGGCAACGGCGCCGGCTGTCTCATCCAGTTTCCAGTGACTCAGTAGAGCCGACGGAGCTCCCGCGAACAAACCGGCACTCAAATACTCGCCATCGATGACCTGCTGCGCGATGCCCGGCCCCTGCCAGGCGACCGCCAGATTGTCTCCGCCGCCATGTTCTTTTTGCACCGCCAAGAGATAATACACTCGACCGGCAACTAACGGAATGGGCGCCGATTGCTGCTGAGAAAATTTATCCCACTCCCGGGGATCGCTCCAGCCGGGCACATGGGCGATCCTGGAGGCGTGGTTGAGATATTCATCGGTGCTGAGCCACAATTCCCCGTAATCGTCGGTGGCAATCCAGAAGGTATAATTTCCAGTGGTCCGGGGATGCAAATACCCATATACCAGAGTACCGTAATCATCCGCCCAGTCCGTCGGGGTCTCGAACGTATTTATTTCATTGATGAGGTCCGGATTATACGGATAACCCGGAGTGTTGATTAAATCAGAGATCTGGGTACCGGAGATATCGAGCCACACATGACGACTCACCGAGCCGGTTCCGTTACCGGCGGTAAAATGCCAGACCGCACCGTGAGTCACACTGTTAGACGCGTCCACACCGTCTATCCGCCAGTAGTAATCCGTGTTCTGGTACAGGATGGGCAATTCATATCTAGTAGAGGTCAGTCTGCCGATGTACTCGGAAGAGGAAGTCGTCGCGTTGGCCACGGCATCGTAGCGGAAGCCGACATAGACGTCATATCGCACGGCCGCGGCGCCGCCAACCCAGGATAAAACAGGAAGGCCGACATTCACGGCCTCATTACACGGTATGATATTCTCCACCCTGACACCGGCAATTAAATCCGTTATGGCTGTCGCATCCAAGGCGTAGTTATAAATTCGCACGTCATCAATCGCGCCGGCGAACTCCCGATCGGAGCGATCTCTGCCGATGGCGCCGGGTATATCGAAACTGCACATCCCATGAGTCACCGTGTTCGTCGCACTATGAAGGGTTCCGTCGTACATATAGATGGTCGCCTGGTTGGGAAGCACGACCAGGGCGACGAAGGTCCACTGGTTATCGGGCACCGTCAGACCGGACTCCCAGTTATACGTATTGGAAGCGTTATTCCAGTGATAGCGCAATCCGTTACTGGTGTTCAAATTCAGGCCGGTGTCGTCGCCGGTGGTTCTGAACACAATGCCCGCCCAGTCTTTCTGATCGCCGTTCCGTTTGATCCAGGCGGTGATGGTCGCTCGGTCCGTCTGGAATCCCAGCGCGGGAAGCTCGACATAGTCATCCACGCCGTCAAAGTTCAAGGCATTGCTGATATAGCCGCTGACCGAATCCGTATCGAAGGTCTGATCTTCCTCCAAGGAGCCGAGATAACCATGAACGCTGGAATCGTGCGCAGTCGTGCCGCTGGTCTCATCCAGTCTCCAGTACCCGGCCAGCTTGCAGGGCTGAACGATTAATTTTACCGCGCGCTCACAAGCAATGCCATGAGTGGCGTCGGTGAACGTTATCGTTGCGGTATGCGTCCCCACCGGTAAATAATTCGCCGCGTCCGTTAGCGAGAAGTTAAACGTGTACCCAGTGCCGCCGGAGATGCCGCCGCCTGACGGAAGATCCAGCCAATCCGCCGTCTTGGTCGCCGTCCAGTTGATCGTCGAACTGCTGTGGTTCGTCAGGGTATAGCTTCTCGACGTCAGGCTGAAATCGGCGCCCTGGATGCGCGTGATATAGAAATCATCCGTCGGCGAGACCGTAAAAAGCGGCGTTGCCGGCATGACCACTACCGAAGGATCGCCATACAGATTCATCACAAAGTAATTCTTCTGCCAATAGCTCAGGGCTTCCTTGGAGTCGTAGAGAGCTTGTCCGCAGGTTTTTCTTTCCACAATCCGCCGGGCGTACTGATACCCCATGCCTCCGACGCTGGAGGTGTTGGTAAAATTAGACTGTCCGACGTAATACCAGGCGTTCCGACTGGCGCCTACGGTGGCGATACCGCCGTTCTTGAGAATGGCATAAGCCAGATTGTTGGTATCTTCCGGATGGCCGTTTTCACAAGAACCCTGCCACGTCGCTGTTGGGTATGCATCATTTAAGTTGGGCGTTTCCCCGCTGCTAATGATGCCGGAAGCGCCCTGAGACCAACCATGGGTCATCCAAACGTTCAGACCGTAGATCCCCTGGCTCCATACGGTGGCGGGATAGTTACCGGCACGCAGGTATTCCGGGGGCGGAATGACGCCATAGGTTTCATCGTAGATGCGATCGGAGGTGATCGCCTGCGGCTCCAGCAGATTGGCTTTGATCTGCTCGCCCAGTTGATAGGAAGGCGTCGAATCGTCCAGCGGCACCATCGGCAACAGAACATTTCTCCGCCAGTTGGCTTCGGACGCATTTTCATAGTCGATGGTTTTCTGCAGAATATGATCGGTATCGCTGATGACGCCATAATAAGGGATTCGGCCTACATAGACTTCAAAATATTTTTCCACATTGTCTTCCGACTCGCCATAGATCCCATCCCCGTCCGCATCCCAGTTGCCCGTCAGTTCGGCGTAAAAGTAATCGGTGGGATGATCTTCAATGCACATTTTCATGGGCACGTAGCCGTTCGTGGGGTGGGGATTTCCGAGCAAAAGCACATACAGAATCCCGTTGGTTCCATAGGCGGAATTCAGATAATTCGCCTGGAGCCATTCCCGCACGTTATTGGCCGCCGTATCGCCCTGACCGCCTCCAAAATTACTTTCCGTTATCACCGTTACCGTGAAGCCCTGCGACTGTTTGTGGGCGACGAAATTCGCCAACTTGCTGGAAGCATTTTGGATAGCGGAGGTGGTAATGATCACATAGCCGTTGGCGTTTAAATTCGGGGCCAGGACGCCGGACCCATCTATCCCGTCTTCATCCGAAACGACGGGATCCATACCCAAAGCGTCTTGTTCGTAGGCCGATTTCGCCGCCTCGAAGTTAACCGCCATCTGCCGTATCCTGCTGCGCCCGCGCAGGTGAGTCTGCGGTGAAGCGTTCATGGATGTTGCGCCGTTCAGATTCTCCCGGAGAACATAATCCAGTGTAACCGTCATGTTCCGCAGTTGGCACACTCGCCCGCGAACCGAATTATAGATCACCAGGGGAATCGCAATTTCTGCCAGACGCCAACTATGCAATCGACCTGTACTAACCACTCGTACCGTCTCGCCGGGCCAAAAGGCGTTTGTTTCATAGATATCTATATCTCGACCCATAACTATGTTTTTATCTTCAGGCCAGACGATGATTTCCGTGTCATTCTCCCACGTCGCGATCGGCGGCATCGGCGCGACGTCCCATATCCCTTCCAGGGGCTCATAGTTTTCCGCCTCGATCCGGCACGATACGGTGTCCAGGTCGGCCTGAGGCGGCAGCAGGACGGTCACTACCTGCCAGGGGATGCGCGGCTCGCCAGGGGCACTGAGCCAACGGGCCTGGTCGCAACGGAATAGCGCCGTTCCCGACTCCTCTTGATCGACCGCTACCGGCAGGCAGTCCACGCTTACGCTGCTGCCGTCTGGTTGTCTGATTTGCAGCAAATCCCCCCACAAGGACGTCGCCCACAGGGTGCAGCAGAATATCAGGGTAAATAACAATCCTTTGGTCGTGATTGTACGGCGTGGCATAGGGGTTCCCTCCGAGGTTTCAGGGTATAAAGTATCCATCCTTTTTTAATAATCGGTAAATAACATAAGCAGGTCCCATTATTCCGGGCAGCTAAGGTAGGCGGAGCCATACAGCCCCATCCCTCTTTTCCTTTCCTTTACTCTACCATAAAGAAAACGATAAATCAAGGGTTTTTCCCTGTTCTTCATTGATGACAAACTGCCATCCAGCGGATCGTAATGGGAATCAGATGTTGGGTGGCATGGACAAATTCTTATTGGTCCATGGCGAATCGGAAGACGGATGGTTTTCGTCCACGGACAAACTTTCGTTTGTCCGTGCCACCCAGTAATAGCCCCCGGTGTGAACCGGAGGATCGAATACTAAATCGTTATACCGGGCCGGTAAACGGGTTTGATATACTGATTGGCGGCGGAGTCGTTGGTGATCTTCATATTTTTCCAGTCGAACTCCAGTTTCTTGCCGGCGCGCAGGGCCACGTTCCCCATGATACAGAATTCCGTCAGCGGTCCGGAATAATCGAAATGGGTGCTGGCCTGACCGATCCCGCGACAGGCGTCGAGCCAGTTGCGGTGGTGTCCTTTGCAACGAGGCAGGGTCTTGGCCGGCCGCTTGTAGGCGCGCATCTTGCTTTCGGGAATAATCCGCGGGGATCTCGCCCAGCCTTCGCCCAGAATAGTGCCCTTACTGCCGATGAAAATGATACCGTTGCCGCCTATATTGCGCCTCGCTTCCAGTTCCGCCGGACGCGGCGGAAACAGCCCGCCTTCGTACCAAGTGATACGCACGGGTTTCATACCGGCGCGGGCCGGGAAGTGAAAGTAGATCAACGAGACGGCGGGGCACGTTTCTTTCGTAGTGCCATACGAACTGGCCTCGACGCTGAAAGTATCGCACTGGTCCAGTTTCAGCGCCCAGAACGCCGGATCCAGATGATGAACGGCAAAATCGCCTATGGTGCCGGAGCCGAACTGCCACCAGGCGCGCCAGCGAACCGGAGTGTAGTCGGGATGATAGGGTCGCGGCGGGACCGGATCGAGCCACCGCTTCCAATCGAAGCCGGCAGGTACAGGCGGAGTGTCTTTTGGTCTGTCAGTGAGACTGGTCCAACGATGCGCACCCGTATCGGTCCAGGCGTGCACTTCCTCCACGTCGCCAATTGCCCCGTCCCAGATCCATTCGCAGGTAAGACGGATGTCCTCGCTGGAATGACCAAAGTTACCCAATTGGGTGGCCACGCCGGCTTTCCGGGCCGCTTCCGTAACCTTACGGGTTTCATAGACGGTCCGACATAGCGGCTTCTCGCAGTATAGGTGTTTTTTCTTGGCAATAACGTCCAGGGCAATCATGGCGTGAGAATGATCGGGAGTTGCGAGCAGGACGGCGTCAATGTCTTCCTTGTCGAGCATCTCCCGGTAGTCGTGGTAGCCGGGGCACGCCTGCCCGTACCACTTACGAACCAGTTCCCGCGCCGGTTTCAAACCCGCCGTCCCCCCATAGTAGAACATACTGTAGTCGCTTTCCTGATTGACATCGCTCAGCGCCACTACCCGCGCGGTATTCTCATTAAACAACTGCTTCATATTCACAGTCCCCTGCCCGCCCGTGCCGATGATCGCCACGTTTACCTTCTCACTGGGCGTGATATTCCCCCTGCCGCTCAGTACGTAACTGGGTACGATCGTGAACGCTCCCGCCGCCGCAGTATTCCGTAAAAAATCCCGCCGATTCATATTCTTCTTTCCTTGCTTTTGCTCGTTCATATTCAATCTCCTCTATCTAAATACGAAAAAATTTCTGAATGGTTTCCGTGTCCGGTTTTCGAATGATCCCCCGTTCGGTGATGATGGCCTGAATATACGGGTGCGGTGTCACGTCAAAGGCGGGATTATAGACCTTGACGTTAGCGGGAGCGGTGCGCTTTTCGCCGAAATGAGTTACCTCCTCAGGATTGCGCTGTTCGATGGGGATGTGGGAACCGTCGGGGATCGACAAATCGAACGTGCTCGACGGCGCCGCCACGTAGAAGGGTATGTTATGCGCTTTAGCGAGAACAGCGACGCTGTAGGTGCCGATCTTGTTAGCGGCATCGCCGTTAGCCGCGATGCGGTCGGCGCCGGTAACCACCAGGTCGATTTTCCCTTCACTCATCAGAAGGCCGGCCATATTGTCACAGATTAACGTCGTATCGATCCCGGCCTGAATCAGTTCCCAGGTTGTCAGCCGCGCCCCCTGCAACAGCGGTCGGGTCTCGTCGGCATAAACGCGAAACGTTTTACCCTGCTCATGAGCGGTGAACATCAGCGCCAGAGCGGTCCCGTATTCCGCCGTCGCCAAACCGCCCGCGTTGCAGTGGGTCAATACCCCGCCGCCCTCGGGGATCAGATCGGCCCCGTGTTTGCCGATGGCCCGGCACATCGCGGCGTCTTCGGCGCGAATCGCTTCCGCCTCGGCCAGCAGCTTCTCTTTCAATTCTTTCGTGTTCGCCGCCTCACAGGATTCAGCCATCTTTCGCATCCGTTCCAGGGCCCAGAACAAATTGACCGCCGTTGGCCGACTCGTCGCCAAATATTCCGCCGATTCATTTACCTTCTGCCTGGCTTTTTCTAAAGACGCATCATCCGATACTTCCTGCACGCCCAGCACCACTCCATACGCCGCCGCGATCCCGATCGCCGGCGCCCCCCGCACCCGCAGCACCTTGATCGCCTCCCACAGCGATTGGATATCTTTAATGTGCAGAACCGTACATTCCCCCGGCAGAAGCGTCTGATCGATCAACTCTACCTGCCCGGAAATATCGCCAATCCATTGTATTGTCTTTTGAGTCATTGTTTTGATATATTCTGATCGATAAGCAAATAGAATCCAACCAATACAATTAAAATATTTGCTATAATTCCAATAACGCCAACCAAGCCATAATGAATTCTTAGGGATAGTATCCCGAAAATGATGCCGATAGCCCCGAGGAGCAATAGCGTTATTGGCATTAATAAAATATGAATATCAAAGAGATATTGCCCAATATCAAGGCCGCCCCTATTATTTGTGTCGATAATAAAAGCAGTCGTGAGACACATAATAGAATATGATATTATGCCATATATAATCCTTTTCGTTTCTTGATTTTTACTTATATGCGATGAAATACATCTATTATATCTGACCGAAGTTTTCATATCTTCATCATTTGTGATATTTTGCTGTTCCATACCAAAATAGTTGCATTGTCTGGTGGCATGCCTACGCACAGCTTGGGCATGCCATCCACTATCCACTATTCCCTATCTATACTCACTGCTTACGAAATTTCATCCTGCAATTTTTGGTTTTTTTCTTTAGCATCCTGCGCGAGTTTGGTTTTGTGGTCGGCGAGTTTTTGCGCCATGTCTTTATCCTGCAGCGCGAGAATCTGAATGGCTAATAGGGCCGCATTCTTGGCCCCTGCGGAGCCGATCCCGACGGTCGCTACCGGAATCCCCGGCGGCATCTGCACCGTCGATAGCAGCGCATCCACGCCTTGCAGGGAACCGGACGCCATCGGCACCCCGATCACCGGCAGGGTAGTCTGAGCCGCTACCGCGCCTGCCAGGTGCGCCGCCATACCCGCCGCCGCGATGATCACCTGCAAACCCCGATCCCGGGCGCTCTGGGC
>CAZNQT010000140.1:0-9766 GCA_964574885.1 uncultured Pirellulales bacterium | reverse complement strand
GGCCAGAATCTTGATAAACTCCCGCAGTTCCACTCGCGCCCGCGGATCCAGTCCTGCCGCCGGCTCATCC
Organism: uncultured Pirellulales bacterium; assembly: GCA_964574885.1. Classification (GTDB taxonomy): domain Bacteria; phylum Planctomycetota; class Phycisphaerae; order Sedimentisphaerales; family SM23-30; genus JAFGFX01. Next base: position 9,696 of record CAZNQT010000140.1, on the reverse strand, counting down.
ATCACCAACGCCGGTGGATCGTGCACCAGGGAACGCGCCAGGGACACTCGCTGCTTCATTCCCTTCGATAACGCGTGAATAAACTTATCTCGAATACTCCTTAGATTCGTGAATTCTTCGATACTCTCAATCACCTTGCGGCGCCGGTTCGCGCGAATGGAATAGGCCCGGGCGAAAAAATCCAGGTACTCATGCACCGTCATATCATTGTGCGTCGGCAGCGTATCCGGAACGTAACCGATGATGCGACGCGCCTTCTCCGGATCTTCCACGATCGAAACCCCATCGACAAAGGCGTTGCCCTCCGTCGGTTCCAGCAGCGTCGCCAGGATCCGTATCGTCGTCGTTTTACCTGCTCCGTTCGGGCCGATGAACCCGAACACCTCGCCGGGCGCAAACGAAAAGGTAATGTCGTCCACCGCTCGTGTCCGACCGAAATGTTTCTTGAGATGCTCTACCCTAACCTGCATCGTCGATCCCTTTCAGGATACCGTACACGGTTGATTCCAACCGCGTTTCTGCCGCCTTCTCCAATCCCGGCTCTACAAATGGAGATCCCTCCAGCTCCGCGATATAGCTTAATGGAACCAGATAGGTTTCCGGTTTTTTCAACACCTCTTTCATCGTCACAATCCAATCGGCTTCATACACGCTCCGCAAATCCTTTTTTATCCCTGAGGGGTGCAGTGGAAGCGTGCTTACCGATAATTCCCTCGCAGCGCCGGCGGCAATTTCACCTCCCGTAAACATCCGACCGGCTTCGTCCGCCAGATATAGTCGCTTAATCCCGACTCCCAATCCGTTGACCACCGTAATCTGATCCTCGTCGGTTCGCCGGCAGATCAATCGTTCCTGCCGACGCTGGCTCTTACGAATCATAAAATGCACTGGCAGCCGCGCCGGCACCCACCCGCTCTGCAAGTGTTGCGCTCCCGTCCAGTCGAGACTCACCGAGCGCCCATCCCGCTGATCGTCGTAGGTGGAAGAATATTGCGGCGTGATTTCCGTCTCCAAGTTATAGACCAAACCGCCGCTCGGCGTCAATGGACAATAGAATCCCGTCCAGCCTATCGTAGAAGCACGATGGGACTGCTCATCCAGAAATGTCAACGTCTGCGTCCGCTGGTGTCCTTCGATGCCTTCCGCCAACAACGAGTAGCATAAAATCCCCAAGCAGGTAAACAACGATAGCAAGGGAACCGTCCACAGCAAACGAATTCGTTTTCCCTTGCGGGAAACGAACAATAGATTCAAAGGACCAATCATAATTGCAAATATCAAGACGATCACAAATAATCCCCGTGCCGGGATCCCCAATTCTTCCACAACCGGAAAGGCCCGATTCGCCATCTGCGCCGATTTCATGAAATCCCATGCCTTACCCGTGTCTTGCCAGGCCCGCTGAAGTGTTTCCCACTGTGTTTGATCCCATTGCTGGATATCATCTTCCGGCACGATGATACATTCACCGAATCCGGGGTGATAACTTTGCCCGGTTCCTCCCGGCTCGACAAATCGTTTCCAGGGAGTAACTCTGGAATAGGAACCCAGGATCACTAACAGCCCGCCGCATTCCACGTATCGCTCTAAAGCCTCCCGCACGCCTGGCGGCATCGATTCCATCTCCGCTGCCGTTACAAACACCGCTTCATAGCGCGTATAGCCCAACCAGTTTTGACTCCACCCGTTCACAGGTAAAGCGGAGCGACGGAATTGATCTCCCCCACCCGAGGACATTCCGTACGAACTCTTCGGAACTGGAGTAGGTGAACGACGATAACTCTCCTCGGTCCGGGACGATAAGTACCGGTCGGCGGCCTTTTGCATGTCGCCGCTCACCCCACTGCTTACTAAAATACAAGAACTGCCATTCTGACGACCGTATCCGTCATCACCGTGCCTTTGAACGTCGATTCGTACCCTCTCGTCCTGCTTCTCTCCGTCAATCTCGACCGTGAGTTCGCTTCCCCAGGCCATCGGTAAAGGGGGTTGAAACAAAGATACCTTGGCCAGCGAATGCGCCCCCACCGTGGTGGTACGTCGAATCTCAGAAATATATCGTCCGTGACCGGCTAGTTCCAAAGGCATTAAACGCAAACGAATTTCATGGGCCTCGTCGGAATGGTTTTCCACCGCCACCCGATATTCAACGTAACCGTGCTGACTATTGTCAAATTGCTCTACGGGCGCCGCGGTAACGGTTATGCCTTTATATTCGACCGCATAACTCGGCGTCGATAAAATCAATCCGGTCAGACATATCACAACCACTCCGAAAAAATCGACCACGAATATATGCTTCGTTATGGCTCTCTGGTTCACTATGCGCAAGGTTCATCCCTCCGGATTCGTTGCCTTCATCACTTCCATATCCGCAGGTAATTGCAGCCCTGTTTCGTCTAAATGATCCAATAATTCCTCGATGAGCGTAAAAGAACTCACCTGATCGAAACGCGCCTTGTAGTTCAGGATCAGCCGATGATTCAACACGCTCGCGGCTATCGCCTTGACGTCTTCAAAACCCACCGTCGGCCGGCCGGCCAGCAGCGCATGCGCCCGCGACGCCTCGCCCATCGCAATCGCCGCCCGAGGCGACGCACCGTACGATATATACTTCCGGATCGTTTCCGTGGCTTCCACCGCCACCACGTGCGTCGCTGCCGTCAGCCGTGATAGATATTTCGCCACCGGACGCGGAAGGTATATCTTCTCCATCGCCCCAAAGAGACTCTGTAATTGGGCCGAGGAGATCGACCACTCCGGTTTCGGCGGTTCGCCTCGACGACGCGTCGTCACGATCTCATTCAATGTCTCCACCTCTACATCGGTTACGATCAGCTTGAATAAAAATCGATCCAATTGGGCTTCCGGCAGCGGATAGGTCCCTTCCAGTTCGATCGGATTCTGCGACGCCAGCACGAAAAAAGGATCCGGCAGACGACGCGTCTGGCCCAAGAGCGTCACGTGACGCTCTTGCATCGCTTCCAGTAGTGCCGACTGGGTCTTGGGCGATGCCCGGTTGATCTCATCCGCCAGCAGAATATGCGTGAAAATCGGACCCGCCTCGAACCGCATTTGTCGCTTCCCCTGCTCGGTCTCCTCCAGAATATTCGTACCCAGAATATCGCCGGGCATCAGATCCGGGGTGAACTGCACCCGGCGAAATTCCAGGTTCATTAATTCCCCCAACGCCTTCACCAGCGCTGTCTTACCGACCCCGGGAACCCCTTCCAGTAGAATATGGCCTTTACTTAATATTCCGATCAGCACCAGGCGATGCAACTCCGTTCGTCCCAATAGTATCTTATCCAGTTCTCCCAGCAGCCGGTTCGCCAGATCCACGGTCGGTTGCAACTCGTCCGGCGTTAGTAACGCTTGCGATTTCTCTTCATGTTTCATGGTATGCTGCCCACTTTTTAAAAGTATCGTTTCCTGGTTTAATCTCGCTTACGAATTCCCGCCGTTTGTCCTTGAATTTGCCTCGATTCCTTGATTGGTCGTCTGCTCTCTAATGTTCTATACGCTCCTTTAGACGGGGGGTTTGCCTGACCATAACAAATTTTCCGAAAATTTTCCTGTTCTCATATATCTACAATCCAGATTTATACTTGTGAAATTTCCCAGGCTATCCTCGTTTTGAACATTTTCATTTTATTCATTCGAATTTGTTTCGAATTTCGTGCTTCGAATTCCGAGTTTTTCTTATTCGGTATTCGTCATTGATTCGTCATTCTGGTTTCGTCATTCGTCATTCTTTCTTTCAAAATATCTTTTCACCGTCGCTCGATGTCGCGGTAGAATCATCGGCGTATGGGCGCCGCCTCCGCCCGCTGCCGCATCTCGCAATCCCCCGGATCCCGTTGCCGCTGTCGGTTCCACTGTGGGCGCTTCCTGACTTACGCCGATCTCATGGCTGTCCTTATAAGATTGCCGTGATGACGGCGGCAACACCTGCTCGGTAAATTGAACGCCCTCTTCCGTCGGGGCTTCTTTCCACGTCAACGAGGCATCGCCCCGCCCGCGCTGGTTTCCCCCTTGGCCCGGCTCGCAGTCTTGGTTGTCCGAACCGGTCCCCGCTGCCTGGGTGTTTGGACCGCCCCCCTGCTCCCCGGGCTGGTTCCCCCCGGGACAATTCAACCCGCTGAATTTTGCTGCCAGTTCTTCCAGCTTCATGTCCATCCCCTGCTGCGCCATAAACTCCGCCAACGCCTTGCTGTCTAACTGACCCATCGTTTGACACAACTTCAGCATCTCCGGATCGATCATACCGCTCTCGCACAACTGCTCCATGAGCTTTTCCAAACCGACTTTATGATCCTCCAGAAACTTGACCAACGTATCCAGATCCTTCGCATCGAGTTGTCCGCTCTGAATATGTTTCAGAATCTGCCTGTCCAGTGTTTTTGCAAGTTGTTGATCTTCCTTCAGAGCTTTTTGTACCATCTTGTTTAATTCCGTCATCGCTTGCTGCATCTCTTGGGCATCCGGCATCTCCACTAACTGCTGCCCCTCTTTCTCGACTTTTGGGTTGGGGGCGACCTCGCTCATTGCCGTTTTATTCATAATATTTCCTTGCTGCAACTGCGACAACGCTTCGCTCAATGCCTGAATCTTTGTTAATTGCTCGGTCTTCGCCAGCGCCGACTGGGCCGCCTTCTGAGCCGCCTGCGTGATTTCTTGCTCCACATGATCCAACGCCTCCCACGTCTTCACCGGATCGCTCCCCCGCGCTTCCTTGCGCAACTGGTCCAGCTTCGTTACCAGTACCTCAGCATCTTTCGCCGACAATATCTTTTCTTCCTCCAATGTCTCGATCCTACTGGCAAGGTCGTCCACCTCCCTATCGACCTCCAGCCGATCGCCCCGCACCATCTCCACATATCGCTGCGGCACTAAAAAACTGATTCCCAGAAACACCGCCGCCATGAGGAATATCCCCCAGGTCTTGCCGCTCCGCCACCGCAGTCTCGGCGTCTCCCCTGCCGACACGTTCCCTGCCCACGCATCGGCGTCCACCTCCGCCGCCGCCATGATCAATCCACCCCCTCCTTCTTCTCGATCCAGCAGGGCACGTACTATCGACGCTTTCGGTACGTTGCGCCGACTTATATACCATGCCCCTCCCAAGGCCGGGATAAAACCTGCCCATCCCCATAACAGATGGATTCGCTCTACACCCCCCGCTGCCCGCACCACCACCACCGCTGCTCCCCAGATAAAACACCAGACCGTAATTAGTCCCAACCCATATCGCAAAAATAGTACCTCTGCCGCCCGATACCGAAATGTGCGTATGGATTTAGCTACTTTATCCATGAAAATTGATCCCTTACTGGTGGATATTTAGGATTGGCTCTTGTTTGGCGACCTCCATTATATTTCGTAAGTTGTTAAAATATAATACCTTATGAGATTATGCCAAGTTTGAGTCTCGGTCGCCATCCATAGAATTATAACACTCACCCCTGACTGACGGCAAGTCATCTTTCGATAAAAACTCGCTTGGTCTGACAAGTATAAAATCCATCCGTAAGCAGATTTAGCTATTGCAACTCAGTTGCGTTTGTGAAACAATGCCAATTATGGCTACAGCAGGTAAACTGAGACATACGGTACAGGAATTGAAAGAGCATGCGCCGTTTACCTTATTCGGAGCCATGCTGGGTTTGGTGTTCATGATGTTTTTTCGCCATATTGGCAAACAAGGCGGCCATGTCCTGTTTATGATCTTTCATCCGACTCACGTGGTTTTGAGTGCCATGGTGACGGCGGCGCTGTTTCGGCTGCACGAGAAAAAGGCGGGATTTCTCAAGGTCCTGATCATCGGTTACGTCGGTTCGATTGGTGTGGCGACGCTGAGCGATAGTATTATTCCCTTCTTGGGCGAGTCGATTTTTAAGGTGCAGATTCCCAGACATCAGTACGTACATAGCCGGGAATCTCAGGAGAAAACTTCGGACCCGAACGTGATCCCCGGACATGGATATACGAAAAATGGTGCGCAGGCGTATGGGCAAGAACATGAGGAACATGTCCATGGTGGGAGATTGGATATCCATCTGGGATTTATTGAGGATTGGTATATCGTCAATCCGGCGGCGCTGTTGGGAGTGCTGATAGGATTTTTTTGGCCCCGAACGAAACTGCCTCATGCTTTTCATGTGTTGATCAGTACCTGGGCGTCTTCGGCGCACGTATTGATGAATCTGGAAAGTGAGATCGGATTTTTTGTGCTGTTGGGATTTTTTGTGGTACTGTTTATGGCCGTCTGGCTGCCCTGCTGTGTCAGCGATATTATCTTTCCCTCGCTGTTTATCAAATCGGGAACGGTCTGTCATTGCCATTATCATGTAACCGGGAAGGAGCAAGAGTGACTACGCTGCGGGAATTTCCCTCGGAACGAATCCTGCGGAGTTTTGGTTTGCGCTGTACGCCGGGTCGCCTGGCGCTGTTAAAGATTCTAGCCGAAGCGAACCAGCCCCTGAGCCAGGAACAGATCGCCGCTCTCTTAAAAGAGACCAAACAATCTCTCAACAAGGTAAGCATCTATCGTGCCCTGAAAAGTTTTGTGATAACCGGTCTGGTCCACCGGGCGTTTTTGCAGAATCGCGTATGGCATTATGAACTTTCGTTTCGCTGCAGTACGAAGCAGTGTCATCCGCATTTTCATTGTTACATTTGTGGGGATACGTTCTGTATGCCGCAGGTTTCCGTACCGTTGGCATCGGGATTGCAGGAGGGATTTGTCCTGAAACGGCAGCAGGTCCGCCTTGAGGGAATGTGTCCCAAATGTAAGGATGCAAACGTAAAATGGTCATGAGGAATATATTTGGTCTTGACAAAACACGAGTTATTCATAGCATAGTGCAATTGCCATTGTGAAGGATGGCGTGGGAAAGATTTTCATAGCTAGCAAAACAAGGAGAAGGAGAATGGACTTCAGTCGTAAAGTTCTGATCGTCGGTTTGGTTGGTTGTTTCGGGATGATGTTGGTTCCCGCAGCGAAACTGTCGGCGGAAGCGTTTCAAATCATCGCGGCGGAAACGCCCATGGGGGCGGGACATAAACAGGGAGTGCGTCGCTATATCGTACAGGGCAGCTTCGGTTCGACGGAGCAGCTCACACCCATTCCCGGCGATATACTTTATGATCCGGCGGGACTGGCGCTGAGATCCGATACCGATTTATTTATCGGCAACCGCGCGGCGCATACCGGCGCTAGTACGATCGCCCGGTTTACGCTTACCGGTTCCGCCTTTGCATATCGCGATACGTTTGGCGGCAATCAGGTAACGGATTGTCATCAACTTTGTTTCGATCCGAACACGGGTGAATTATTTCAAACGAATTGGACCACAGGGATTTTATCACGATTTGTCTTCGATTCCGATGACAATCCGGTTCCCAATGGAGTGATTCAGATGCCCGATGGGGGTAATCAATTAGGTGTTGTCGTGCGGCCTGCGGATCGACAACTCTTTGTCAGTGATTACACCAAAGTTCGTCGTTTTGCTCCTCAGCCCGACGGCAGCTATATTTACCTCGGGGATTTTGCCCCGAATGGCAGCGCCCTGTACCATTTCATGAAATGCAAAGATGATATTCTCTATCTAACCAATTTCAACGCAAATGAGGTTCTTCGTTTCACATTTGACGCCTCGGGCAATCCGACGTTAAAGGACTCCATCGCTGCCGAAGGCGCCCTGGATGTGGATTTCAGCCCGGACGGACAGGAAATGTTTGTGACGGACCATCGCAACGGCGGTATCATGCGCTATCGGTTTGATGGACCCTCGGATACCTGGGTACGCGTGGGAGACAAAATCCCCACTCCCATGTTGGGAGGAATCGTTGTGACCCTGGAGGTTTGTTCGCTCCGGGCGGATCTCACCGGCGACTGTCGAGTCAATAATCTGGACTTATACGAATTTTCCCAACAATGGCTGATAACCGGCGATGATGAATATTGCATATTGAACGCGAATCTCGTGGGGGAAACTTGTTTTGTCGATCTCGCGGACTATGCCGTGTTCGCCTCGCAGTGGTTGATGGACTACAGTCAGAGTGAATAAGGTATGAATCGGAGGCGGGCCAAAGGTTATATCAGGAGAATCCGATGTCTATGAATCGACGAGAATTTTTACAAGCAGCGGGAGCAGGACTGGTCACGCTGTCGGCGCTGGAGCAGATTTACGCGACCAGGGGAACCAGGCCGAACGTATTGTTCTTGATGACGGATCAGCAGTTCGCCGATGCGTTGAGCTGCGCTATCGGAGATCAATTCATCCGGACGCCGAATATTGACAGTATCGCGGCGAACGGGATGCGGTTCACACGGGCGTATTGTGCGAATCCGCTGTGCGTACCATCGCGGAGTTCTCTGTTCACCGGTCGCTATCCACACGAACACGGTCGACAGACGAACCGGACGAAACCCTCGCTAAACGCTGCGGAATTTCCCAATCTGGGGATGGTGCTGCGCCGGGCCGGGTACGTAACCGGCTACTGCGGCAAGTGGCATCTGCCCTATCCGGGCAAAGGCAAACCGGCCGAGCAAAGCGGATTTGATTTTACCATGCTGGGCGGTAACGGCGTTGATCACAAGATTGCAGCTCCGGCGGTGAAATTTATCCGGCAGCATCGCATGCAGCCGTTCCTGTTGGTCTGCTCGTTTATGAATCCGCATAATATCTGTGAATATGGTCGGAGCGAACCGCTGCCGGACGGGGACGTAGGTACGCCGGCATCGATGAAGGATTGTCCGCCGACGCCGGCAAATCTGGAAAAGGCGCAGCATCAGGCCGATATCATGGAAACGTTGTGGCAGGCTCGGATTCGGTCGGTCTGGCGCGGTAAAAAGAAGATTTACGCTCCGCTGGATACCTGGAAAGCCGACGACTGGCGGCGCTATCGCTGGGCCTATTACCGAATGGTGGAATTGGTTGACCGCGAAGTGGGTAAAATTCTTACCGCCTTGCGCCAAGCGGGACTCGAATATAATACGGTGATTATTTTCACCTCCGATCACGGCGACGGGATCGGAGCACACCGCTGGGCCCAGAAAAATATGTTTTACGACGAGTGTGCCCGCATTCCGCTGATTATCAGCCGGAAAGGAAGCACGAAAGTCGGAACGTCTGATCACCTGGTGAATAACGGCGTCGATCTGATGCCTACGATCTGTGACTACACGCAGACGCCATTGCCGACGAAGTGTCGGGGACGAAGTCTGCGCCCTCTGGCAGAGGGAAAACCTGCTCCTGCTCAACGAGACTATGTCGTCTGTTCGACGCATTTTGTACAGGACCAACTGGCCGACGGCAAGTCGATCAACCTACAGGGTCGCATGGTGCGATCGGACCGGTATAAATATTACCGCTTCGATCAGGGTATACAGCCGGAAATGCTGATTGACATGAAGAACGATCCCGGTGAGATGGTCAACCGGGCGACGGATCCGGCGTATCGTGGCATTTTGACTCAGCATCGTTCGTACCTTCGGGAATACGCCGCCGAGACGGGGGATACGTTTGCTTTAACGCTCTAGGAAATTTTTCTCATCGGGTACGTCATGCCCGGGAAAGGAGAGTTTGGCATGAAGTGGAATGGTTATTTGGGGATGAGTTTGGTTGTATTGACGGCGCTACCGGTCGTCCTGCAGGCGGCAGAGTCGTCTTTTAATGGCCTGTATATGAA
>CAZNQT010000139.1:0-9804 GCA_964574885.1 uncultured Pirellulales bacterium | reverse complement strand
CATCTGCACCATGTGCACCGGACATTTCGCCTGCGTGAACGGTTCGATTGCGCCGCTCACCAGATCCTTCTTGATCGCAAATATACCTACCTCTACTTCCGGATCGTTCTCAACGGTAAAGGTCTGCCAGTCCCATTCCACGTCCTCGATGTCGAACGGAATCTGCTGAATTGCCTCGAAGCGCACGATTTCATTGATTCGCTTACTTTCCACGGGCGGCAGTTTGATAAACCGGGCGAAACTGCTGTGACCCGGTACGGCCACCACCACCGGCACGCCGCTCACGTCGTGTTGCGACATGAATTGGTTCAGCGCCTTCCGGATCAATTCTTCTCGCTGTTGAGGATCCACATCCGGTTGAGAGAGGATCTTCTCGTGCTTGATCACGGCATAATCGAGGACTTCTACGCCGTTGCCTGAACTGCCCAGCTTCAATGCCTTCAAACTGCAATTGCCGATATCGATGCCCCAGGCGACTTTCGCGGTCTTAGCCATCACAACCTCGCTTTTTTATAGGATTCAGTAACGTTCAGCTCCTCATAACTCGTAACTTTTAGGTACCGCGGCGTAGGGGAGTCTTAGTTTCTCACGGGCGGGACATCGCTGCGGCAGGTTCCTTCCATATCGGTCGGATGCTATTTTGTTGTCTCCGGCCTACCCTGATGGCCGGAGAAAGTTCGGTGTGACTATTTACCTCTTACCACCACTCATATTATATCTAATCGACAAAGCTGTTTCTAGTCAAGAAAAATCGGGAAATGGGTTTGTTTTTTAATTTTTGTTTAAATGATTGTTGTAATCGTGGTTTGGGTGTTTGGCCAATTTGTATTGTTTGTGTATGGGGGGTTTTTGTGGGCGGGTGAGCGGTAAATATGTGTAAGTTATTAGTATATAATCACTTATGAGAATACATCAAGGATGAAGGATAAAGGGAAAAAAAGTTCTCAGTTCTCAGGGCTCAGAATGAGAAGAAAGCGGGTTGCGTGGAGCGGATAGGGGATAGAAGAATAGGGGCCAGAGGCCAGGGATTTGGGGGTATGAATTTGTCCTTGCTTTCCGGTCGGCCCGGATGGTATGATTTCACCCATCATGGGGCGGGAATCGCCTCATTTTGATATAAATCAAGATTCGTAGAAACCAAAGGTTTTATAGATTAAAATTTAGCCACAGAGGGCACAGAGATTACAGAGAAATTTATATTTTCTATGGCGGGCACGGCCCGGCCTACTTTCTATCCGTGCTAAGCCTGCTACCGGAGTTGATATTTTAAAATCGTAGGAATTAAATGCACGATGTATATTTTTAGATATGTTTTTTCCGAGGAATAATATATGGATTTATCCATTAGTGCAGTCGATATTTTCTGTGGAATCGGGGGGCTTACGTACGGTCTTATTAAAGCGGGGATACCTGTTATCTCAGGAATAGATATGGATGAGTCATGCCGGTATGCATACGAAGCAAACAATAATGCAAAATTCATAAAAGCAGATATCAGGAGGATCAATTCGAGTACGATAAAAAATCTATTCGGAAAAAATGACATAAAGATATTAGTCGGGTGTGCACCTTGTCAGTGTTTTTCGAAACATACACAAAAGTATAAAAATAGGAATAAAGATATAAAGTGGAAGTTGCTCGATTCGTTCGGAAAGTTGATTTCCGATGTAGAGCCGGATATCGTATCAATGGAAAACGTCGGTCAAATGAAGAAGCAGGATGTATTTCGTAGATTCGTATCTAGGTTAAATAAGGATCGATATTATGTAAATTGGAAAGTTATTTATTGTCCTGATTACGGAGTGCCACAAAAAAGAAGCCGTCTGGTATTACTGGCTTCAAAATTCGGAGATATCGAACTTATAGAAAAGACGCATACGCCGGACCAATATCGTACAGTTAGGCAAACAATCGGAAGTCTCGAAAAAATTCGTGACGGAGAAACATCGAAATTGGATAAGATGCATAGAGCATCTATTCTTAGTAAAACTAATTTAAAACGCATCAAGCAATCGAAGCCCGGAGGAACCTGGTTAGATTGGGATGAGAAGTTACGATGCAAGTGTCATCGAAAAAAAACGGGGAAAACATATAGTGGTGTATACGGACGAATGAAGTGGGACGAGCCAGGGCCAACAATTACTACTCAGTTTTTTGCTTACGGAACCGGACGTTTCGGGCATCCGAAACAAAATCGCGCTTTGTCTTTACGAGAGGGAGCGTTGCTTCAAACTTTCCCTAAAAAATATCGATTCATGAATCCGAAAAAAGATAATTCTTTCAAAGAATTAGGAAAGCATATCGGAAATGCAGTACCAGTACGTCTCGGGGAGATAATCGGGCGTAGTATATTAAATCATTTAAAGGAAGTCGTTATTTGTCAGCGGTAAAAAAACGTTAGAAGATGCAAAAACAAATAGAGGGGCATTATGAAAAAAAATAAACCATTCACATTCGAAATATCATTGAGTGTTTTAAATCATCTCGGAAGAAACTTGTACCGTAGTTTTATAACTGTACTTGGAGAAGCAATTTCTAATTCGTGGGACGCGGAGGCTGAAAACGTATGGGTTCATTTTGACCGAGAGAAGAATATTTTCTTAATAAAAGATGATGGATTGGGTATGACGGCGGATGAATTCCAGAATAAGTTTTTAAAAATCGGTTATTCTAAGAGAAAAGAAGGGAAGATTTCTCCTCGGAAAAAGAGGCCATATATAGGCAGAAAAGGTATAGGTAAGTTAGCTTTATTATCTTGTGCAGATAGGATTACTATTATATCGAAAAAATTCAATAGTGACTATATTGGTGGGGTTATCGATAATTCTGGTTTGGACCAAGCAATAATCGAAGATTTAACGCCGAGAGAATACCATTTGGAGAGATGGAAGCAAGATGATTTTATTGAGCAAACAAGAGGACATAAGCGAGGTACGATTATTTATTTTGAAAATATTAATGGCGGAATTCGTAACAGCTTGAAGTTTCTAAAAAAGATTATTGCATTATATTTTCGGTTTTCTCTAATAGACAAGAACTTCAATATATTTATAGACGATGATGTGATTACATACAAATGCTTAGAAGACCTTGCTATAAAAACAGAGTTTTTGTGGATAATAAATGATCTCGATGATCCATATGTTAATAATCTTGTGACAGTATTTACAAAGGATGAAAATGAAATAAGACGTTTCAAAGAAAAAATGAATGTTCAAGGCTTTATTGCTTCTGTCGAGAAGCCAAGAGATCTTAAAATAATTACAACCGACGAAAAAGTCGGAGTCGATCTTTTCGTAAATGGAAGATTGAGAGAGAGGGATATTTTGAGGCATATTCCTACTGCCAGAGTTACTGAGAACTATTTATACGGGCATATTCATTTTGATGATTTAGATGATGAAGATGATCGATTTACTAGCAGTAGAGAAAGTATCGTGTCGGATGATCCAGAATATAGACGATTACTAGAATTCTTGAGAGAAAAAATTGTAAGCAAAATTCTTGCCGATTGGGATACTTGGAGAAGAAAACATAAAAAAGATGGGGATCCAGACGATCCAAGTATTTCTAAGAAATCGAGAAAGGCGGAAGAGTTATACAACGCCGTTTCAGAAGAGTATGTTCTTCCAGAAGAATCGGAAAACAAGAAGAAGGTCAATAATTGGGTTGACAATTTAAGTGAAGATGCAAAGTATAATTTTACATCTTATGCGGAATGTTTTATTTCGGAAAATCTGATAAGAAAATATATCGTAGAAAAAAGTATACCTTTATCAACTGAAGCCCAAAAAGAAGCGAGGAAATGGATGGAGGAAGAGACTCGTAGTAAAAATGCGGGAAATATAAGCATTGATATTAGAAGAGATAAAAACGATTTAAATTACTTATCGATGGCCGGTCTCGCAAATTTACATGATAAAAGAGATCCTAATAAATACGCTAGTTTATCAAGAGATTCAAAAGAATACAAGCCAATGAGAGATGCCATTGCACATACTGCTCTTTTGACGGATGTAGCTAAGCAAAGATTAACAGCAGTTTACGAAAATATAAAAGGGAGAATCAGATCATTATTGTCTGGCGGAAAATAGGGTTATGGTTGATATTTATAATAAAAATAAACGTAGTGAAATAATGTCGAGAGTACGACGAAGCCATACTGGTCTCGAGGAAAAAGTAAAATTGATTCTAAAAGAATTGAAAATTCGGTTTAGAAGAAACGTAAAAAATCTACCGGGAAGTCCGGATTTTGTCATTTCTTCTGCCAGAACAGTGATATTCGTACATGGTTGTTTTTGGCACGCTCATACTAATTGTAAATTGGCAAGACGTCCGAAGACCAATAAAAAATTTTGGATCAATAAAGCTATCGATAACAAAAGACGCGATTCGAGGAAAAATCGCCTATTAAGAAAAGACGGGTGGCACATCATAACCATTTGGCAGTGTCGATTGAAAGAACCAGAAAAAGTAGCACGAAGGTTAAAAAGGATTCTCTGTAGAAAACCGTAGACGTTTTTGTGGAATATTTCAGGGGGAATTTTGGGGTTGGATTTTTTGTTGGGCGGTTTCGAGGGTGAGGCCCAGGGCGGTGAGGGCTCGTTGGGCGGGGCAATCGGTCTGGCGGAGGAGGCCTAAGAGGAGGTGCTCGGTGCCAATGCTATGGGCTTGTTGCGTTTCGGCGGCTTCGATGGCGTAAAGGAAGGCCTGCTCAAAGTGGGGGGTGCCGCGCAGAGGGCCAAGTACGAAGGCTTCCAGCTTATCGTTGCCATTCATGGATTCGAATTGTGTCCTGACGTCGTCGAGTGAGATTTGGGCGTCTTTGAGGATGCGGGCGGCGATGCAATCGTCGTGTTCGAGGATGGCCAATAGGACGTGCTCAGTGCCAACGTACTCCTGGTGGTCCTGCTGCGCGAGGGTTTCGGCAATCTTCAAGACGTCTTTGGCAGTTTCCGATAGTCTTTGATACATCGTGATAAAATCCGAAGCACTAAACTCTAAATCCAAAACAAATTCAAATTCCAAAATTATAAGCACAAACGGTGTGCAGTGCACACCCTACCAGTAGAAATATGGTAGGCACAGCCTACCCTACATTTGAAAGTCATTGTAACCAATCGGGGTCGGCAATGCAAGGGAAAAATCGGAAGAAAGGATGAAGGAAGATAAAGTTCACGGTTCACGGAAAGAGAAGATAGCGGATAGCGTATTCGGGATCAGAAGGATTGATTGGTTATAGGTCGTACCAGAGCCAGTAAGTCATGCTCAAGAGTATATGAGCATACCAGCGATCCACCCCCAAGCTCGCGGACTCGCTTGGCGGCGCCACCCGTCGGTAGTCAACAAAAAGCTGATCGCTGAAGGCTGATCGCTTAAAGCTAATCGGATTAATTTTTGAAGGCGTTCTGGATGGTGTCGAGAAGTTGGTTGGCTTTGAAGGGTTTGTAGAGGACGCCGGTGAGACCTTCGCGATTGGCACGGACGATGGAATGGTTGGGATCGTAGCCAAAGCCGGTCATGAGGATGACGGAGGTGTTTTTGGCATGGGCGGCGGCGAAGATCTGGTAGCCATCGGATTGGGGGAGTTTGATGTCGGAGATGACCAGATCGTATTGGCAACGGTTGATGAGAGCGAGGGCTTCGCGACCGTCGGAGGCGGTATCGGCAAGGCAGCCACAATTCTGGACGACGTCGGCAATGGTCTGGCGGATAAACTGTTCGTCGTCCACAATGAGAATTTTTTTACCGGCCATTTTTTCGGCCATGGGCCGGGTGGCTTTACTTTGGGCGCCGATAATGCCTTTGGGACCGGACTGCACATCGCGAATGGTGTTTTTGACGGCGGTGATATTGTCAATGATGACCTGAAGTCGGTGTCGCAGGTCGTCGTGACCGATGTAGTCTTCCATGAGCATGGAGGCGTCGGAGGTGATGCGGCTGAGCGGTTCGGTCAGTTGACTGGCGAGGTTGTCGGCGGCCTGTCCGGTGGTTTGAAAGCGTTCGACGACGAGGAGGTCCAGGATGTTGAGGGCGATGGCGATATAGCGTCCAAAGATTTCGGCGACCTGGCGATCATCTTCGGTAAAGGCATTTTCGCGGTGACTTTCGACGTTAAGTGTGCCGATGACTTTGTCGTGCAGTTGGAGGGGAACCGTAAGGCTACAACGGGCGCCGTCGAGGCTGGGTATATAGTGGGGATCGTTTTCCGGTTGGTTACAGATGTAACTGCGTCCGGTGGCCGCGACGAACCCGGTGATGCCGTTGCCCTGACTATTGGCGAAGAGATCGATCTGTTCGTCTTCGGGCATATTGACGCCGAAGAGGACCTCCAGTTTGTTGGAAGAGTGATCGAGGATTCGGACAACGAAATGGTCGAATTTGAGCAGATTTTTGGCGTAGCGGATGATTTTGTCCTGAACAAGACAAATGCGCTGCTCAACGGTTTTGCCCACGAGTGCGTCGGATTCCAGTCGGGTGAGTTCCCGTCCGGCTTTGTCGATGGCGTCGAGTCGTTGCTGGAGGCGTCTGCTGGCGGTGGCCTCCCAAACGACGGCGGCAACATGGGTGAGTTTGGCCTCCGGATTGAGCATAGGAGTGGCGACCATTTCGAAATACCGATTGGATTCGGGTTCGGTGATGGAATATCGTCGCGGTCGCAGGAGGTGGTCGAGGTCGGTCGGATCGAGGTTGACTCGGCCAAGGCGTTTTTGAAAGTGCAGGCAGGCGTCCTGGCAGTGTCGGGCGACATCTTGCTTGACGATGTCGCCGAAGTTTTCCAACTGTCGATTGGCCCAGAGGATATCGCCGTTGGTGGCGACGGTACAGACGCCTTCGCCGATGGTATTGAGTATGGCGCTGGCCTGTTGATTGACGGCAGCGCGTTCGAGGGGCAGGAAATCGGCGGTTACGGAGAGGACGGCGCAGAAATCGTGGTGCTTAAGTTGATCCAGGGCTTCATCCACGTTGTTGGCGGTGATGATTTGGGCGTATTGGGCGAGGAGTTCGAGCAGGTCATTGGGCTGGGCGTTCTTTCCGTGGAGGACCAGGATTTTGCGTTGGCCAATTTGTGATACCGATGGCTCGGGTTGGTTGCTCATATTTCTGCGAATTTTCACTCCATGGCCAAACACACTTGACCATGTTATCCCTTCGGGTTGGTCGCTCGTAAACGCCCCATCCCGGGATGCCCCAAATAACAAAGCCGACCAGAGTCGGCACATCCTTCTATAATCATTATACGACAGAAGGAGGGCAAAATGAAAAATTTTTCGGGAAAATTGGGATAAACCTCTTTTTTTTATCAATTATGGAGCCACGGATCAGGATTAATCGGGACTTATCGGTCGGTAATTGACATCGAGGGCGTTTAGACGTTGCAGATGGATATTCAGTCTTTCCAGGAAGTCGATATAGTCTTTGCGGTGGTTCTGGGTCCAGGCCACTTCGGCCAGAGCAGTGAGACGAGGAAAGGCCATATATTCCGCTTTCTTGGGATTGGGAATATATTCCGTCCAGATTTGTCCCTGGGTGCCGAGGATGTGCCGGGCCTGCTCCTGCGAAAGCTCTTTGGGGATCGGATTGTAATTATAGACTTTCGACAGAGGGAGGTACCCCCCGATAGCCAGTGGTTCGTTTGGATCCCGCGATTGATAGTAATCGAGATAGGTATAGGTGGTAGGCGCCATGACGACATCGTGTCCGGCCTTCGCAGCGGTGATGCCGCCCTTTTCGCCCCGCCAGGACATGACCGTGGCATTGGGCGCCAGACCGCCCTGAAGAATTTCATCCCACCCGATCAGTCGGCGGCCTTTGGAGGTCAGAAAGGCATCCATGCGTTTGATGAAATAGCTTTGGAGTTCGTGCTCATCCTTTAAGTTCAGTTCCTGGATACGCACCTGGATGGCAGGACTGGCTTTCCACTGATCCTTCCGCGCCTCGTCGCCGCCGATATGAATGAATTTGCTGGGAAACAGTTCCAAAACTTCGGTGAGGACGTCCTGGAGAAAACGAATGGTCTCTTCGTTGGCATTGTAAATATTGGAGTGCACGCCCCAGACGGTACTGACGTCCAGTTTTTCTTTGGTGTTGCCGAGTTCGGGATAAGCGGCAATGGCGGCCTGGGCATGACCGGGCATTTCGATTTCCGGCACCACATTGATATGCCGGGCCCGGGCGTAGGCGACGATTTCCCGAATATCTTCCTGGGAATAGAAACCGCCGTGTCGAATCCCGTCGAACTTACGCGGTTTATCACGGTAATGGCCTACGATGGATTCCTTTCGCCAGGCGCCGATCTCAGTGAGGAGGGGATATTTTTTGATCTCGATCCGCCAGCCCTGATCGTCAGTGAGGTGCCAGTGGAAGGAGTTCATCTTGTGCATGGCGAGCAGGTCGATAAATTTTTTAACAAATTCCTTAGGCATAAAATACCGAGCCGAATCCAGCATGGCGCCCCGCCAGGTGAATCGGGGATGATCCTCGATTTTAACGCATGGGATCTCCCAGCGGATACCTTTCATCGTCGCTTCCCGATAAATCTGTACGGGCAGCAATTGTCGGAGAGTCTGGCAGGCGTAAAACAGACCGGCAGGCCGGGGAGCGCGCATGGTTACGGTTCGCGACGTAACCTCCAGGGAATACCCTTCCGCTCCCAGAGGTTCCGCCTGTTCATCCAACTGCAAAAGAATGGCATTGCGGATTTTTTTCGGTTCCGTGGTTATCTCCAGCGGATATCCCGTGGCCGGTCTGAGCAGAGCTTGTAATTGCTCGGCGTTCGCCCTGATTTTCTCATTCGCCACGATCGAGGTACGGGAATTCAATACAAACCGGCCCCAGTGAGAAGTGATTTTCTGAGGTTTCGGTATGATCGATATGGGTTGGGAAACCGTGCAACCATACATACAAAATAAAAATCCTGTGCAAATTAATAAAGATACAAAATTCTTCAATATTAGAACCTTACTCAGCATCGACTATCTCCGAACTATACGTACTGTCAACTTACATGAAATTATGATTTCATTTATGATACATAAAGAAATCCCCCTTAAGGTCGAGAACGGGGGAATCGTCAAACGCATCAATCTCTTCCACTTCAATCTTATTTTCCCGGACGGCAATAATTTTACATCGGCTGATGGCGATGAGATTGGGGCGTACCGGTGAATGGGTGCCAAACACCCCGGTAAGCGGATTGCTGGTATCGCCTCGGGGATGAACCTGGAGAATGGATCGTTTTTGGGGGGTGTCGTTCCGGTCGAACCAATAAATCACGGTAATATGAGAATACGTTTCCAATCCCAGGAGTCCGGGTTGATATTTCTTGTCAATGACAATCCAGGTACGGCCATCGTCTTTAATTACCTTGCCGATGGGATACAGGGTATAATGATGCATAGGACTTGGTTCCTGTGGATGCGGCGTCGAGGTTGAACATCCTGTTATAAGCATCAGAAAATAAATCATACTGTAGAACGCGAGTGTTTTCATAATCTAAACTACTACTTCCATGACGCCTGGTAACAGGTTGGGTAATAAACGTCGTAGCTTATAATTTTCAGTAAATTGGTATGCACAGCATACCCTACTGATACGTTAAGATACCTGAGGTCGATGGATTAGTCAAGATGGCAGTGTATTGACTCGGATGTACGTTGCGGTTTGAATATATGCTTGCAGAATACGATATCTGAGCGAATAAAATACCGCTGGCCGAAAAACAGGGTAAGCGGTTTTGGAAAGGAGTGTAATTAGTTCCTGTTGCGGAAAGCGGAAATTTCACGATTTAATTTTTGCATAATC
>CAZNQT010000138.1:0-9814 GCA_964574885.1 uncultured Pirellulales bacterium | reverse complement strand
ATATGGGTATGATGAGCCTCTCGCACCCCGATATCCTTAAATTCCTCCACGCCAAGCAGGATCTCGACGCCTTCACGAATTATAACATCTCCGTCAAAGTCACCAACCAATGGATGGATCAACTCTTTAGTGAGCCCGATTCTTTACATCTCGTCCGGAATCCCCGTACCCAAAAACAATACTATTTGCCTCGCAGCCTCGATATCTGGAAATATCAAATCAACGACCTTGTCGAAGTCCGGTTGGATGAAAACGGCGATAGAATCCCGCCCGAAAATCCCCAACGGTTCTGGACGAAACATCAACTCTGGCAGATGATCGTCGAACACGCCCACCGCACCGGGGAACCCGGACTGGCCTTCATCGACCGCATAAATCAGGATAATAATACTCCTCATCTCGGCCAAATCGAAGCGGCCAACCCCTGTGGCGAACAACCCCTGCTCCCCTTCGAAGCCTGCAACCTCGGCAGTATCAATCTCGCCGCCTTCGTCGGCTCCTCCGTTACCGAAGAAGGCGCCCTCATCGCCCAGGCCGTTGATCTCGAACCGCTTGCCTTTATCGACTTTGCCGCCCTGAGAACCGCTATCCACGAAGCCGTCCGATTCCTCGACAACGTCATCGAAGTCAACGACTATCAGATCGAACCGATCGATTCCATCTGTAAGAAAAATCGCAAGATTGGCCTCGGCGTCATGGGATTCGCCGACGCCCTCTATAAATTAGCCGTCCCCTATGATAGCGACCAGGGTTGTAACGTTGGCCGGGAACTGATGCGCTTCCTCAATAACGAAGCCCACCTTGCCGGCGAACAACTCGCCCGCAAGCGCGGCAACTTCCCCGCCTGGACCGGCTCCCGTTGGCAGACCGAATTCCAACGTCCCCAGCGTAACGCCGCCGTCACCACCGTCGCCCCTACCGGTACCCTCAGCATCCTCGCCGACTGCTCCGGCGGCATCGAACCCTTGTTCTCACTCGTCTTTACCCGCAACGTCCTCGGCGGCAAACAACTCCTCGAAGTCAATCCCGTCTTCCGTCAGATCGCCCAATCCCACGGCTTCTATAGCGACGACCTCATCCAGCGCCTCGCCGAGGCTGCCTCCCTCGCCTCACTTAACGATATCCCCGACGATATCAAACGCGTGTTTGTCTGTGCCCACGACATCGCTCCCGAATGGCACGTCCGCATGCAGGCCGCCTTCCAGGAACACTGCGACGCCGCCATCTCTAAAACCATCAACTTTCCTTCCGATGCCGCCGTCGATCAGGTCGATCGTATCTATCGCTTGGCCTACCGGCTCAAATGTAAGGGCATCACCGTCTATCGCGATGCCTCCCGCGATCAGCAGCCCATGGCCCGAAATCCATGTCCGATAACCTCGCCAGGCTCAATACCTAAAATTACAAAACAAACCCATTTTGACCTCGACGAATCCGGTTTGCCCAAAACGCCGCTGAAACCGATAAGTCTTCCGGAAATAATGACTTGCATTCGAGTCCGCCAGATGACCCCTTTCGGCAATATGCACGTCAAGATCACCGTGGACCCTCGTACCGAACGCGAATTGGAGGTTTTTGCCCAACTCGGCAAGGGCGGCGATGTCGCCAACAGCGACCTGGAGGCGATTTGCCGTCTGCTCTCCCTGATGCTGCGCTGCGGCTGTTCCCTCGATCTGGCTATCAAACAACTCGACGGCATCGGATCCAGTCTCACCATTCCGGCCCGCGAGGGGCGAATTATGTCGTTGGGCGATGGTTTGGCTAAAGCCTTACAAAAATACCTCCGGGCAAAGCAGGTTAAAGGCTTGAAACCTTTGGTTTTAGGTGAAGTTGACTTGTTTCCGGTACAAAATCATAGTAAAATCAATGAAAATGAAGAGGACTTGGATGGAATAACTCCTTCGGAGTCGAATTCCGCCGGGAACAGCGAGGCGAGCTATGGGCAGGGCGGTAGTTCAGCCAAGGTATATAAGATAAAATGCCCGGCGTGCGATGGAGTATTGTCGTTCGAGGAAGGTTGTGTGAAATGTCGTAATTGCGGCTATTCGCAATGTTAAATATGAGGGCGTGAATCGATCCTAAGTATTGAATTTACAAGAGCTAAGGAGAAATAGACAGAGAGCGGGTTTTTTCATAAAAGAGGGTGTCGGGAAGATTTACGATGTAGCGGTACAGTGTCCCGGGAGGTGGTTTAAGGCCATCGGAATAAAGAATTTCACGGGACATTGACGATATTGCCAAAGAGTTTTCTCCCCTCCGGAAAACACTGGTTTACCTCCGGGTTGCCGGTGTTTTCTTTTAAATAGTATCCCCATGCAGTCCAAATATGAAGCTAAGGAAATTTTATCACAAACAAAATGTTAGACTCCCTAAGCTTGCCAGATAATAAATACTAAGTAAAAACCCTGATTTTGGGGATGGAATTGATGTAATATACGGTCGCCAGAAAGAATTTTATCCACAGATTGCGCAGATTATATGAAGCCACAAAGGTCACAGCGGAATATAAGGGTCTCGTGTTAGGATCTTGGTTATGAGAAGATGCGTAAAAAGCACACAAATTTCCATCATGCATTAACCACCCCCAAGCTCGCGGACTCGCTTGGCGGCGCCACCCATCGCTTGTATGACGCTGTGCCGGATTAGGGTTTAGGGTTCCAGGTACCGGATTCCGGGTGAAGAAAGATGTCGCAGAGAAAGGTACCGGCGATAATTCAACCTACTTTTTCGGACAAGAACCCAAATTTTTAAAAATCAAAAATAAATGGTGGGCCCTGTTTCGCTACAGGTTCGTAGCGGGGACCATGGCCGGCCTTACATTTGTCTGGGCAACGCCTGCTACTTCAGATCGTCGTATGGTCGATCAGGGGAACGGCAAGAAACTCAGCAAAAGAATTTGCATCGGACTCTATCTGCTCGTAACTCTCACCACAGGTAATATTCATTCTCCTCTTTTCGTTATGACGAGTAACAGCATTTATTTCATATATTGTTGTTTCCCTATTCGAGTTCCCCGATTGCGGCAATGTGTACACAGAACATAGTTGTACCGCTTCAATATCCGAAAGTTTGATTATTTCCTTCCGTTTCTCCCTCGCATTCGGGAAAGGAGAATAATAAAAGGCGTCTGATTGCTTATCCGCAATCAGATACCGTTTGAATACGGCACCCAAGAACCCGATGAGACCCCCAAGTATCGAAATTCCCACAATTCCGAAGAAAACTATTTTGAGAATTTTGCTAAATACTCTTTCCTCTGCATCTTCGCCCGCACAAATAAATAATAATACAATTCCCGTTATAAACATACAAATAGATGAACAGATAAGAAACCAGCCGGATTTAAATGCAACGGTGTTTTCGTTGATAACATAGTATTTTCTCTTTTTGCCAGCCACGTCCTTGCCCAACAATGATGTTGTGGGGATATTTATATGCTGATCGGGGGAAAGCGCAACGTTTTCGGTCATTTCGCTTTGCGTGGCTTGCCCAAGGAAAGATTTCAATTTTTCAAAAACGGGCATAAGTTCGGATTCGGTATCCGAGGTTGCAAGTACTAATTCGGAATTCTCTTTATCTTTTCGAAGCAGCGAAAGAATAATCTGTCCGGGCTTTTTCACTTTATTTGCTTTTTCGATATTACATTTATATATACATGCTTCCATACTTTCGCAAGGAAAGTATAATTCTCTGACGAAAGGAAAAAATCCATATTTCAAGTGGAGTGACTTGGTCCAGCGTTTTAGCAAGATATTATTTTCTGCAGCCAATGTTTTATAGGCAGGCACTATGAATACGGCAGATATTAAGCAAGATAATATAAAAATAGCAGGAAGATACTTTGTCTTTTCGGCTATAGAGGTTAATATCGCAAACACAATTATGAAGAGCCCCATGGCGAGTAAAAATAGACCTAGTAACCATGATTTTCGAGATTTAATCAATACACACTCAAGTGAATCTTTGATAATAATCTTTTCGTTTCTGGTAGTCTGATTGTATAGAAACGGCATTTTCGTTTTCGAATGTTCGACTAATTTCCGCCAATCACCTTTAGGAACAACGATACCGGGTAAGGACAAATTATTTTTACCCTTATCGGCGCTGCCTTCCGGTTTATGCTGCTTCAGGCACTCACCGAGTTTTTCACAAATGGAGGGAATTGACTTATCGTTTTTGACTTCGGCCAATATTAGTTCCGAGTCAGGTTCATCAGGATGTATCAAAGCCAGAACGGTATTTCCATATCTAATCCGGAGGCCCGGCTTATCTGCCTTATACATATATGCCTGAAACGTTACGGACTCCTTGGGAATAGTAATTTTGTGACGACGAATGATAGATCCATAGAAAATATGGATGTCTGACGTGTCTTTGTGAAACGAAATTTTGCCGATGGGCATAGATAAACGAACGGCCAGGTAGATCCAGAAAAGACCAAAAAAAGCAATTGGCAATGTTTTCCCAGAAAGGTCATCCTTATCCAGAGGAACCATAAAAGGCAAAAGAATCAGCAGAAAATGAACCAGGGCCATGAACCAGAATACGAATATAAATACCCAACGAGTCCAATGGGCTTTCATCGTATATCCTATGGGATTCGATTTAAGCGAAATTACTCTACCTGGAATGATCCCACCCATCTTTTTTGCATAGGCAACGGCATGGGGCCACGGATCTTGAATATTTTCTTTTATTGATAACCGAAAATTTTCCATTCCCACACACAAACTTAACGCCGTACGTCATCCGTCGCTTCCAATTATGTCCGATACCTTATTATACTCGATTTTCAGAGCAGAAATACAATAATCTGCGGCAATCCTGCGGTTGCAAGAATTGATTTGAAATCATAGAGGGGAGATATCGTAGAGCGTATAGGAAGAAGCGGTTAGTAGAGAGTAGATAGAAAATAAATCAAAGAGCAAAATTACAAATTAAAATTAAAAATGCAAAAAAAGAGGAACCACGGATTGCTTGGCGCGGCCTCAAGGCCGCAACCAAATAAGGATTATTTCATATGGAGGATGAAAGAGAAACCGTACCCATATTTATCTTCGTAGGTTGAGTTTATCGCTTTGGAACCACCGGCATATTCCTCCGTCAGACATCTGCTCGTTGACGTCGGGGAGTTGTAAGCGTACGGAGGATTTGACCGCGATCCACCATACCAATAGGATTTCTATCGCCAAGTATGCCGGGGGCCCAAAGCGGTAAATAAACCAAAATGTTGGGGAACGGCAAGATGATTGTAAGTACTATAATCATAGTAAGTTGGTAAGGAAGTACATTAAAAACGCGCATGAAAAACAAAGAATAGACGTATTGTATTGCGGATTTAAGAGGAAATCCGAAATACGAAACTCGAAATCCGAAACAAATTCAAATACCTAAAATTCAAAATTTATAACAAACGATAGCGTTTCATTACTACAACCATCTACAGAGAAGCAATTCACTTTCACATTTTCCTCCTCCTGGGAGTGTGGACGCAGGAACCGTATGAGTA
This sequence comes from uncultured Pirellulales bacterium, assembly GCA_964574885.1. GTDB lineage: Bacteria > Planctomycetota > Phycisphaerae > Sedimentisphaerales > SM23-30 > JAFGFX01. The sequence continues at coordinate 4,305 of CAZNQT010000138.1, read as the reverse complement.
TGATGGAAATGTGGGTGCGAAAAAAACAGAAAAAGAGGCTCTTATCCCAAAAAGTTGGTTAAATTGATTTGTATCAACGGTCTCTACGAGGCTGGGATTTTTCGCTTTAAAGGCGCCAGCATACATAAGCGGGCAATGTCCGTGATAGAAATTGCGTAGATGAGTGGATGGGTAAATGAGTTGATGAGTTGAAAGTTAAAGGTTGAAGGTTACTTACACTTTTATATGTCGTCGGCATTCGCCACGGACAAGTAAGAACTTGTCCATGCCACCCGTCGTATTTGAAATTCGAATATCGAATATGGAAGTTCGAAACAAATTCCAAGGATCGAAATCCCAATTTAAAAACATAAGAAACCCCCGGTTGCCACCGGGGGCTAATATGTTGGCGAAACACAGGTCGATGATTGACAATCCTTCGCGGGAAGGACACAGTCAATTAGAACCTCTTCTACTCTGATTATTCCATCCCTTGATACCAAGCGTCAGAAAAGTAAGGAAAGTCACCCAAATTGACGGCGCCGGAATGATCCATATCCGCTCTGGAACAATCATAGGCCCTCTGTCCGCAATCGAAGCATTCTTCCAGCCAGTAATCCAACCAGAAAGCCAAATCCAGTAAATTGACGCCATCCGGACAAACAAAATCACCTGCGATACCGGACATGGGCCTGGTGGAAAAGGACCAGATCGGACCAGGTGTATCGAAGCCGGGACTTTTCTCCACGACGCGCCAGTAGTAGGTGGTGCAGGAATCAAGCAACGTTCCCAAGATTGCCGACGGATTCGCACAGGGATCTTGTATATCCTGGGCGAGTAACGATAAGGAATCCGGATCGGTTCCGAAGTATATATCCCGTGAGGTCGCGTTGGCGCCGGGGTCCCAAATCAGAGTCACATTCGGATCGACACCAGTCTCGCTATGATCCGGCTCGGGAAAGCCCGCAGCGTCCGGATCGTTCGTCGGATTACGCAACCTGGCGGTTACCGTAGTCTTATCGCAGTTGGTGATATTGTAATCATAAAATATCCTGCCGGCTCCGCTGTAGGCGATAATCTGGTCGGAGGCGATAAATCCTTCGACTTTCTCCGTTTCATCGCCTTCTAACGTCATAATCCCTTCGGTGATATCGATCAGGCCGGTGGATTCCATTTTCAAACCCCCGCGTGCCGTACCGACGTTATACGTACCGCCATAAAGATATAATTGACCCCCCGTAGCACTATCCGTGGGAAGTTGAACGCCTTTGGCATTGACGGTACCGCCCGTCATAATCCAAGTACCTTCGCCGCCGCCCCAGCCAAACTCGTGGATTCCGGGCCCCCCGGTCAGATCTATAGTACCGCCACTCATATAAAACGTACCGTGACATCCTTCTCCGTCGCCCCACCAAATTCCCCAGCCCGCAATTTCAAGCGTCCCCCCCGTTATCGTCATAGAGGTTTCGCCCGCGGCTTCACAATAGAGGAGGTCAATCTGGGCATCGATTCCCTCCTGAATCACGGGCCCATTGGGCGCCGAGGCGGCAGGCGGATCGATGACCGCCGCATCTTCGGAAGTGGGGACGGTATTGTTTTCCCAATTTTCCGGAGTGCTCCAAAGATGATCGGCGCCCAGATCCGTCCAATGGATGTCCTCCGCAATACCGAACGAGCCCAACACTAAGACCACTACGACAGCTAGAAATTTTGTCTTTACCTTTTTCATCGGAATTCTCCTTTTAAAAAGGCCATCTTCTTCAAACCGGCCTGTGCCACTTGAAATGATCATAACGCCTCCATCAAAATGAAACGAAAATACGTTTTGGTGCAAATCCAGGCGTTAGTTGACTTTTATAATTAGAAGCTCTAAGAAATTTATTCCCTTGTATGATTTATTTACTACAGTAACTTATTGCTATTGTCAAGGATAAAACTCAGGGATTTCATGATTTTAATCCCCAGGGATTATGAGTTCTAAGAACAGTTTTGATAAACACTTATAAAACTTTAGCGGATTATTAACTCGAAATTAGCGGAAAATAAATATTTTTATCCCGGCGGCAAAAGACGTAACCTCATGAAGGAACGGAAAAGTTTCCGGTGAATCGTATCCCGGTTGAATTTGGCGGAATGTGCTGCTGTACAGCGTTCGGATCGTTTTGGTACTCTCAAAACAAAGCGGTGGGTATTCCAGCAATACTCTCGATGAGTCCAAGAAAGGTACGACCTCTTATTGCGAGAGCATGTCCACGCGGGCAATGTCCGTGATAATACAAGACGACTCAGTTTCCCATAGCACAGGACGGCTGCGTCCTACTTCCTGTTATTTGAGATCCCTATTAGGATTACAGTATTTGCCTGGGGAGTGATTCTGAATACGGCGTTATGGTCAGGTTTTGAAAAGGATCCTCGTTCAGCAATCAGAGAATAATTCCGTGCTTTAAACTGACAATCGACTCGATCGGTCGTTATCTTTTTGAAAGGTAGATTGGCTTGGTCCGCAGTGGTCAGATCCAGGAACCAATCCCGTGACTGCGTCCCTTTCATTTTCATCGCTATTTGCTTTTCATCAATATCCATCACAAGGACGCCGCCAGGCGAGGTTACCGGCCAGGTGATATGCAATTGCCCCGGCACTACACTTGTCGCTACAGGATCCCCTCCTTTCATCAACATCTCTTTTCCCTCCACCCTTTCCTTAAGCCAAAGTCCTGCTCTTTTCTCCTTTGAACTCCAAAGGTAGCCATCCACCAGAGGCAGCGTAAAAAACGAACAATCGTTGGCGTTCACTCTTTTATGCAAATAATCCGACGGCATGTTTTCATTAAATACATGCATGTCCCGGAAGCGCAAGGTTCCATCTTCCCACATAAGATTGAGGCGGTAAAACCGGCAATCAAACCAGACGGTTTTACGATTGCTTCCAGGTAAATCCCGAGTTACGGTCACAGACGTAGCCGGGGTTGTTTTAAAATGGTTTTTGAACCATCGACCCGATTCGGCCAGGGTTTCCACTCGTATCTTCTTTTCATTGCGTAACCGAGCAATCAAAGGCATTTGTATTTCATAGCCTTTTGCCATGCTACGCCAGGTAAAGGAATTCTCCTGCCCCGCCTGGACATAAGCAAATTCCAGGGCCTCGCCGGCCACAAATTCTCTGAAATACCAGTTGACCCAGGCCGCATTGGCGCCGGCATTTCCGTACACCGGCTCCAGGGTGATGACGCCTTGCCGGCTTGCTCCAAGCCCGGTATCGTATTGACGGATGGGATCACTTCCCAGCATCCGGAAGATGGGGACCGGAATCTGGTTCTCTTCATGTTGGGCGGGCATGTAGGAATTCCGTTTACTGGGGTAGTAGGCCTGATTCCAATACCCGCCCCATAAGGTATAACCGTCCGTGCCCACCTGATCTTTACAATTGCAGGAAGCGACAATGCCATATTTCTCGTACAGGTAGTTCAAGGTGTGGGCATCGATAAACCATGATCCGACCGATTTCGGATAGGCGCCAAAGATGTGTTTGAAATCATGCATATACACATCGACCAGCTTTTCCCGTTCCGGGGGCGTGTACCCCGTAGAAAAACCTACATCGGCGTGCCAATCCCAGGGGAATCGTCCGCGCCACTTCATACCCGCCTTCTCCACCAGGGGCTGCGGTATTTCCCACCAAGCCCCAATTTCGAAGGAATCGGCAGGAAGACTTTTTAACAGCGTCTGATAGCGGGCGTCCAGCAAGGCATCGTACTGCAATAAAAACGTTCCTCCCAGGTCGTACTTCTTCATGATGTCCACTTGCTTAACCACCGTGTTATAAAGGACCTCCTCGGTAATCCGGTCATCCCTCGGTTCACACAGGCGGATGAAATTGATGATATTGACAATTCTGGGAGAGGTTTTTCGTATTCCTGATGGCACCGACTGATTCCCAGCTCCACTGCAAGAGGAATTTGTGAGTGCAAAGAACATCGTCACAGAAACGATAAGCAGATGTCTGTTTTTCATAGTTTAAATCTTTCAAAATCTAACGGATAGATACGGGCAAACCACCAGCGGCGAACTCGCAGACTCACTGGAGGATGTCACCCGTTTAACGAACACGGCCAAGATGGCCGTGGCACACTTGCACACCCTACCCAATCGCCACCCAAATTGTAAACGTCAAGAAACATTCTGCGTTTTTACTTAGGTTTGTCAGGCAGTACTGCAACAATGCCGACATCAATGCCCTGTCCGCCTTTTTCCTGATGACAATGTACGGCAATGACATTCCGTCCTTTTTTCAGGGCCATGCGACCTTCGAAATTGATCGGTTCAAAC
>CAZNQT010000137.1:0-9838 GCA_964574885.1 uncultured Pirellulales bacterium | reverse complement strand
CCCGTCGACGTCCCAAAGCTAAGGCCACCCCCAAGCTCGCAGACTCGCTTGGCGGCGCCACCCGTCTTAAAAGGTTTCTGGTTTCTGGTTCATGGTTCCTGGTTTCTGGTTAAGACACTGTTGAGAGTGGGGATACCGGTTGGTTAAGGATTGTTGTTCTCACACCAATGCAAAGCCAAAATATAGAAGTCGAGGAGGTTCACTACACAATCGCCATTGATATCCCCGGCAACGACAATCTCACAGGGAGCAGTGCCAAAGTAAGACTTACTTGCCTGGTCAGTACCTCCATAGGCGCCCATATTGATTACACCGCCGTTGGGGAAAGGTTCATATCCGATTGGAGACATAGGATCGCCGTCATCTATACAGGGGCTGGTAACATCGTCATAGACCCATGCCTGGGTAGCGGGGTTGAATCTGCCGCCCTGGGATATGAGGTGGTAGTCGCCGGGTACGAAGAAGTCGTCACTAGTATCGTCAGGCGTGTCGTTGGGATCCCAGTAGCCGGGATCGGCAAAGCGGGGATCGATATCGGTGCAACTGAAGGAAGGAATCGGCCGCGTATCTTGCGGGGTATTTGCCCAGATAATACAGTTACGGATGGTTCCGTTACAATAGTCAATAACACCCAAACCATTGGTGATGTTATAAGCAATAGTGCAATTTTCGATGGCAGCATTACAATTACTGATCGCCCCGGCACCGTCGCATCCGCCCGCATAATTGCCGACGATGATATTGTTACGGATGACGCCGTTACACTGATATAATCCTCCGCCGCCTTGCCACCAGCGGGCGGTGTTGCCGGCAATCAGGTTCTTTTCGATAAGGCCGTCACAACGAGAGAGTCCGCCGCCATCCCAGGCGAAGTTTCGGATAATCGTATTACTGACAATCGTGGCGTGAGTGTAAATGGTTTCCGAGCCGCCGCAGATTCCGCCGCCGCCCTTAGTTAAGTCAATATCCTGATACCCGTTTTGAATCGTGAAACCAGAAAGGATACACGATGCGTTTTCCGTTCCGGTAAAGGTAACTACGGAGTTGAGGTTATTCCCATCAATGATTGTCGTAGCAACCACGCTAGGATCATTCGGATTCGTGCTGATCAGAATGATATTCTTGCCTTTGAAATTAATGTTTTCGACGTATAAACCCTTTTCAACAATAACCGTATCGCCTTCACTGGCATCATCGATTGCTGCCTGGATATTATCGAAATCCGCAGGCCCATCGTCATCAACATATACGGTGTCACCATACGTATTCCCAACGACCAATCCAATACCCAGCGTAAGACCCACTAAGACTCCAAACCTTCTCATGCCCATTACATCCTCCTTTTCTCCCGGATCCAAATTAACAAATCCAGCCAAGACAGTAGTTCGGTACCCCCGGATCGATCACAGCATATCCAACGCCCCTTTTCCATGGAAGCATAACGTCCATTTACACACGTTCATTTTTACTATATAATAGAGCTTTGTGTCAAGAACAAAGGCGAGTACACTTTGGCATTGATACCATTCGCCCTGGACAAATCGTCATTTATCCATGCCATCCGTCCTAAAAGATTTCTGGTTCTCGTTCCTGGTTCCTGGTTAAGAAACTGCTATCGACATGGCTAAGCTGCGCGTAGCCATGCCACCCGTCGATGTTTGCATAGCACGGCCGAGGGCGACTGTGCTACATGCCCACGCGAGCGTGGGCATGGTACTTGTTATCAAAGTAGTATCTTGCGTATTTGGCGGATAGAGGGTAGATAATAATCAAGCTATAGGTAAAAGCACAATCCAGATGGCTGTAGTATAACATATAGGTAAGAAACACGGCCAAGATGGCCGTGGCACAATATAAAGGTAAAAACATGGGCAAGATGGCTGTGGCACAGTTTGGGTTGTGATAGCTGACATGGATAGTAAAGGGAGCATTATGGAGAGATGGGAACGATATTATGCGGCGGCGTGTCAGATTGATCTGCCGAGTCCGGAGCATCGAGGTCAGATCGCGGCGCGGGTGGAGCGGATGCTGGCGATGATCGATAATGCGGTTACAGGGTACGAGCCGTTTTTCGATATAAAACTGGTGGTGTTTCCGGAATTCGCGCACGCGGCGCCGATTTATGAGACGGTGGGAGAATTGCACGACAAGCTGGCGCTGCCGATTCCCAATGAATTCACGCAGGCATACGAAGCGAAAGCGAAAGAACTGGGGATTTACATTCAGACGGGAACGTTCCTGGAAACGGATGGGCGATGGCCGAAACATGTTTTTAATACGACCTGCCTGATCGGACCGGAAGGGATCGTGGCGAAATACCGCAAGGTGCATACCTGGGCGCCGTGGGAAGTACATACCAGTCCGCATGACTTGACGGATTACGATGAACCGATATTTCCGGTGACGGATACGGCGATCGGGAAAATCGGAACGGCGATCTGTTACGACTGGCTGTTCCCGGAGGCGATACGGCAGTTGGCACTGCAGGGAGCGGAAGTGCTGGTGCGGGTCTCGGCGTATATGGATCCGTGGGGGACGGCGTCGCCGCTGGACTGGTGGACGCTGGTGAATCGCACGCGGGCGCTGGAGAATATGGCGTACGTAGTGGCCTGCAACCAGGGAGCGAGTCTGGTAAATTATCCGCCGTTCAGTTGGCCGGGCGGGAGTATGGTGGTCGATTATGACGGCCGGATACTAGCCCAGGCCGAGCCGGGCGCGGGGGAAAAGATCGTGGTCGGACCGATTGATCTGGCGGCGCTGCGTGCGGAACGGGACCGACGGCGGGGGCATCATATGTTAAGTCATCTGCGCACGGAATGTTATCCGGCGTATCGGAAATCCATATATCCGGTCGGGATTGCGGACGCAGAACCACTGTCCATCCAAGCTAACGAGCGGGCGTATCGCCGGGGGCGGCAGGCGTGGCAAGGGGGAGGATTGAACCGTTCTTGATAGTGCCGAGCGATACCGGTTTGGTATTGCTGCCGAGGGGATCCCAACGAATAGAACCGGTGACGCCCCGGTAGCCGGAGAGATCGCGGAGCCTTTTGTCGATCCGTACCCGATTTAAACCGGCTTTGCGAATGGCGTGGATGAGTAAATTGACGGCGTCGTAGGTATAGGCGGCACGATAATCCGGAGAAGTTTGCCATCGAGCTTGAAACGCTGTATCGAAAGATGGAGCGGTTTGTCCGGGTAGATAGTAAACCGGAAACATGACTCCCTCAGCATTTACATCTGCTTCCTTTAGAAATGTTGTCTGTCCCAGAGTTGGTCCGCCAAATATCAGAATGCGACGATCATGCTCCGGGATAGCGGCAAGGATACGGGCGCTGGTCGCGGCATCGGCAATTACAATCAGGACCTGCGGATCGATGCGGAGTATTCGTTGCACCAGGGTATCGACGTTCACCACAGTCGAATCAAATTCAAAGTGATGCTGTGGAAAGATGTTCCATTCGGTCAGATGTTTCTGTAACTCGAGAGTAAAGCGATGCGAGTCATGGTCGATAGCGGAAACGAGGACAACGGTTTTATGGGATCCCCGCTCGGCCAGGGCAGCGGCGAGGGGCGGCGCCGATAGGTGGTCGCCGGGCAGGCAGGAGAACATCCAGGGTACGTTAGCCAGGTTGACGGTTTTATCGGAGCAAGCCGGGCTGACCAGGGGGAGTCGAGCTTTGGCGACAACCTGTTCGGCCAAGTGGGTTGAGGGACCGTCGATGCCGCCTACGATCACCCAAAGCTGTTTTTCATAGACCAGACGAAACAACCGGGAAACGCCGGCGCCCCAGGGATTCTCCGACCAGACGGGCAGCAGACGAAAAGGTATCCGTTTATATCCACCGGTATGATTGGCCTGCTCGACGGCCATTACCGCTGCCTGCCACATCTGGACGGCGGGGTGGTTTGGGTCCGTCGGTCCGAAATAGCCGATGCGGATTTCCGTCAGGTTGTTTGGATCGGATTCTTCCGTATAGAGATCGGCATACCCAGGTTGTTGTTCGCGGAGGGTAAAATAGGGAGATGTCACTTTTTCCTGTTTGGGATCGGGAGTAAAATCAGGTTGACAGGAAATAGGTATAGTAAAACATAAAATGAAATAAAGAAAGTGTTTCACACATAAATTTTTCATGTTTAGCGTTATAAAGATCTTGCCCATTCTCCATGGCCAAGATTACTTGGCCATGCCACCCAAGACAAAGATTATTTTTGGGTGTTTACTTGGCGGAGAGTAAACCTGCTTTACGATCGCGAGTCGGTGTAAATTCGCGCGGAAGGTTCAGGTCATCACGGGAGTAATAATGCCACCGGCCATTTTTTCGTTCGGCCAGATAGACCTCGCCCAGATCGTCGCGAACGGCACTAAAGGTGATTTCGCCGGTAACACCCTGCCAGGGCGTGGTGCGGTAGGCGAGGACGTCGCGAATCTTGGCGCGGTTGAGTCCGGCGACCTGAATCGCCCAGATTAACAAATTCATGCCATCGTAGGCGTGTGCGGCATAGGTCTCCGGCTCCTTGTTGAAGCGAGCGCGGAATTGGGCCTGGAATTGTTCGAACGCTGAATTTTTCCGTTGGGGATTCCAGGGATACGTGCAGATGACACCTTCGGCGTTCCTGCCCGTGAGGTCTACAAAATCCTGCGAAAGGCAGCGATCACAGGCGAAATAAGGCTGCTTCATACCCCTGTTTCGCATCTGGTTGAGAATTTTAGCGCCTTCGAGGGCATTGCCCCAGTGGACCACTGCATCAACGTTTTCGTTTTGCAGTCTCTCCAGTTGCAGGGAGAAATCATCAATCCCGAGTTGGTAGGCCATCTCCAGAATGATGGGGTGTCCCATGCGGCGGCTGCCGTCACGTACCTCCCGTACGCCGAAACGACCATAGCGATTGCTGGAACGGATGATGCCGACGCGTTTGAATTTCAGTTTGCGATACAGGTAATCGACGAGGAGGTAGCCCATCTGGCGGTCGTCGCCGATATTGCGGAAGACCCAGGGGATGTTGGTTTCGATAAAGGTCGGATCGGTATCGCCGGTGTTGATCATAGGGATTTCGGCTTTGAGGGCGACGCGAATGGCGATGTGGCTGTTGGCGCCGTCGATGGTGCCGAGGATGGCCCAGCAGTGTTCCTTATAGGCCATATCGATAATCTCATTGCCGGAGGCGCCCCACAAGCCGTTATCGTTGTGGACGACCAGTTCGAAGGGGATATTTCGTTTCAGGTAGCCGCCGCGGGCGTTGGCCTGCTCGATCGCCAGGCGCGAACCCATTAGCATTTTTACGCCTAGTACTTCCTCGTGACTTTTGCCGCCGGTAGCGACGGAGACGGTGGATTCGATAGGACCGATGAAACCGATCCGAACGACGTCGATGTCTTTGGGTTCCGGAATCGCCCGACCGGGACCGGTGTATTCCAGTTGCTCCAGAAAATATTTCTTGTAAGGCTGGACGTGTCGGTATGGTTCTTTTTCCAGAGGCGTCCTGGCGTAGTTTACATCGTGTTGTAATCCAAGGTCAGGCACTTCGTAAGCGGAAGCGCTGTTGATGATCGGCAGAATTTTCTGAATTTCCGGCGGAATCTCTACGGCAGGGGCAGCTTCGGCCTGGGGCGGCGGTTCCTGTGTTTGGGAACAAGAAAGCGTCAACGTCAAGAGCAACAGAAAACTGAGATTACTACATCGCTTTATCACGCCTATTCCTCCTTATTACTTCAACCCGGGGTAATAATCTTTACCGACGCCGCGGGCAAGGCCTTTGGAGGTGCCCACCCAGACGTCGTTTTTATCGAATTCCACCCAGAGGGTATAATTATGGGGGATGCCTTTGTTGGATTCGATGGTTTTCAATTCCTTGCCGGCGCGGCTGACGACGGCTTTGCCTTTATGGGTTTTCGGATCCATGGTATAGGTAACCCAGGTATCGGTGGCGAAATCGGTGACGACGCCGATGCCTTTGTCGGTGGCAAACCAGGCTTCGTCGGCGCTGCGGCCCTTGACGGCATTGCCGAAATCGCTGGGCAGGCCGGTTTCGTGGGCGTAATAGCCCCGCCAATGGCGCCCGTCGTAGCGCGACATACCGAAATAGGTTGACACCCATAGAATGTGATCGATGTAACTGGTCCCGGTGGTAATGACGTGCACGATACCGTCGTCGCGATAGAGATCGATTTCCATCTCACCGTCGGGATCGAGATAATCTTTCCAGGATTCGGTTTTGACGTCAAATTCGAGGACGCCGCTGCCCCAGACACCGAGATAGACCTTACCGTCGTTATAGGAAACGCCGTAGTTCCAGATCTCCTCCATGGGAGCGTTTTTTTCGGTATAAATGGTCCACTCGCCGGTAATGGTATTATAGCGACTGGCGCCGGCGGTCGTAGCGATCCAGACATTATCGTGTTCCAGGGCGACGCCGTACACCACGTCGTTGACCAGGCCGCTATTGAGTTGATTAAAATGATCGAACCGCCCGCCGCTAAATCGGCACAGACCTCCGCCAAACAGTCCGATCCAGACTTCGCCGGTTTTCTGATGGACGTCGATGCACGAGACAACCCGCCAGGGCAAACCGTCCTTTTCCTGCCAGGATTTGATTTTACCCGTGCGTTTATCCAGGCAGGCAAGACCGTTTTCCGTACCGATCCAGATCCTGGGTCCGTCAGCCTTGACTGCAAAAATGTGATCGTTAGGCAGTCCTTCCCTGGTGGTATAGTGTTCCCACTGGGTATAAACGTAAGGCAGTTTGGGCGACTGTGCGCGGCTCAATGTGGTAACGGTTGTTACAAGCAGTAAACACAGAAGGCCGATGATTCGATTCATAGCAGATCCGCCTAAAGGGTTTTCAGGTATTCGATTAAATCGTTCAGTTGATCTTTGGTCATGTCATTCGTAACCCCGTGTTGATCGTTAGGATTGTATTTCGTCCAGATTTCTTCCAGGGTTTCGGCGATCCCGTTATGCAGATAGGGGGCCGAGTCGTAGATGTTGCTAAGATGCGGGGTGTCGAATTTACCTTTGAGGTCCATTTTCATTTTTGTGCCAATATTGTGTTGATTGCGATCGGTGTACAGCGGAGGGAAATGACAGGTGATACAGCGTTTATCGCGCGGGATCACCCGACCGTCATTCGTCATGGTTCGTTCAAACATCAATTTGCCGCGGCTCTGGGCGGGCGTCAGGTCCGCTCCGAGGGGACGATAGCGGTTCGGGGGCCGAGGAATCGTACTGATGTAGGTATCCAGGGCATCCAATTCTTCCGGGGTAAAGGGATTAATTCGCGTGAAGAACACAGCCAGCCGCGGACCACACTGCCGCTTCAAACTGGGATTCAAACCGGTCCATTTAAAGGGCGCCGTATCTAAAATCCCGCGCAGGGTACGATTATCCACCGGATCGAACCCGATCCCGTCCGGTTCGATGTCGTAGGTGATACCGTCCACGTGCCCGTCCGGATGGCAGGAATGACAGGAGAACTGGCGGTGAAAGGCAATGTTGGCGCTGTGAAACAGTTTTTCGCCTCGGCGGACTTTCGTGATTTCTTTCGGACCGCCGAGATCGATGCGTTCGACGGCGCGTCGTTGGGGAATATCGATCACCGTTACGGAATCGTCCAGCGCGTTGACGACGTATGCCGTTTTACTGTCAGGCGAAACCACGATCCCACGAGGGCTGTCTTCCGTTTTGATATGGGCCAAGACAAATTCCGTGGGTTTGCCCAGGTGGTTAGGCAAGATATGTTCACGTTCGTACTTCGTAGCTGATTGGATTATCGAGATTAGTTTTGCTACATCGATCAGGGCGATACGATCAGAACCGGAACTGCTGACCAGGGCGTAGCGGCCATCCGGGGTGAACGTCACATCCGCCGCATCGGGAAAACAGAGGTGCGGTTCATCGAGCAGGACCTGATCCACAGCGCCGTCTTTCCAGGCGATCCCGATCCCGTTGGTGATGGTCCAGCCCTGCAGCAGTCGGGTCATGGGGACGAGGTTCTTCGTACGATTGTGGGTAAAGATCGCAAAATCGCCCTGAGGGCGCCATTCGATCCCCTGCAGTAAATTCGTCGCCGACGCGATCAGGCGATCCTCGACTACGGCGCGTTCCGTATCAATGACCGTGATTTCAGACAGAGGGGGGGTGCGAAATTTCACGAAACGGGAAAGATTATTCGTCACGTATATTTTTTTTCCGTCGGGCGAAAGGGAAAGCGACCAGGGATTGCGACTGGCCTGCAGACGTTTGATCTCTTTCAAGGTGGAAGTGTCAATGACGGAGATGTCATCGGAAGAAGTATTCAGGACATACAGGTGTTTTCCGGATTTGTCGGTCAAGACACCGTGAGGTTCATCGCCGACCGGTATCGAAGCAATTACTTTGCGAGAGGATGTGCCGATCACGGAAACCGTGTCGTCCAGACGATTACTGACATATGCTCGGCTACCGTCAGGGCTGAATGTTACATCGTGAGGATGACTACCAACCGGAATTTCCGCAATTTTCTTTTTCGTCTCGGTATCTACGACAATCACCGAATGCGACGCTTCACAGGCGATATAGATTTCCCTGCCATTCGGCGCCAACGCCAGATTCAAAGGCGTTTTATATTGGACCGGTTCCTGGGCCAGAGGGGATTCCGTGGGATGGGCAATGGTTTTTAATGCCTGTTCGTACTCAAAGGGTTTGCCGTGCGGATTGTCATGGCAGGCTAAGCAGGTTTCTCGGGTTACGGATTTCAACCCGGAGGTTTGCGCGGCGCGGGTATCGAGCATAATTGCTTCGACGGCGTACCGGCTGCCGGCGCCGTGGCAGGCTTCGCAGCCCACGCCCTCATAGATCAGGAACTCCTTTGTGTGTCCGCCCGCCGGATCGATATAGGAAGTCGTATGGCATCGGAGACATTTCGGACTGGTTAACGGATTCTGTATTCCTTGTTCCCGAGCGATTTGATAGCCTGTCGGCGTACCCAGCACGCCGAAAGCCTTTGCATGAGGACTCATCCGCCAGAGGCTGTATTGATAACCGAACTTCGGACCTTTATGACATTCACCGCAGGCATAGGAGCCGACGTATTTCGCGGCGTTTTCGCGTTTATCGTTCGGAACCGGTCTAGGGATCGGATCGCTGTATTCCCATCGCTTCGGCAGAGGATGGCGGATTTGCCTGAGACCTTTCTCAATATCAAGAGCGGGAAGTTTATGAACCGCCACATGGGATCCCTTTACTTTGTGGCAATTCATACAATCGCGCCGGGTAGGCATGATCAGTCCATGGGTCATCGCCTCCTGGCGAACCGCCATGATTTCAGCATCCATATATTCACTGCCGGGGCCATGGCATTTTTCACATTGCACCCCGTCTTCCATATAGAACGTATCGTCCTTTTCCCAATCCTCCGCGTGAGCGCCCGTGGCATGACAGCCCAGACACAAGACGGATTCCTGAGGCTCCTGCGGTATGCCGCTGAGGAGGGCAATTTTCCCGGCTTCGGGCTTGGCGAGCACCGCATAGGCCCGAGCGTGCTTCGAGGTCAGCCAAAGGCAGAGCGGCTGGCCCATCCCTTTGCCTTGATGACACGATACGCATACCTGCGTACCTACATAGATGGAATGCTTTTGAATCGTATATTCCGCGGCAGGCATTATCTTCGCGCCCGACAATAATACGAGACCCGCTAACAGACGGAATTTCAACGTTAGTTACTCCCTTATCGTTTTTGTTCAACTATCGTGAGCAGTTGATCGGCTTTTACGTTTTTCCGTTTCGTTATGGCGCCATCCGGCCAGCGAATTTCCAACGAGTCGGTATGTGTCGAAGCCCCCAGGCCGAAATGAGCTCTAGGG
>CAZNQT010000136.1:0-9887 GCA_964574885.1 uncultured Pirellulales bacterium | reverse complement strand
CAATATCCCTGCCATAGAGTTGGATTGGCTGGAAAATGATCTGGCCCAAACCCGACAATCCACCATCGTATTTGTGCACCAGCTCTTGGACGGAATCGGAGACGTATATGTTAACAATGCCGCGGATGTCCGCCGGATATTGCAGAAATCGGGGAAAATACTGGCAGTCTTTCAAGGGCATCATCACGCCGGTTGTCTCCAACGACTGGAGGATATACACTATTACACACTCAGGGCGATGGTGGAAGGGCCGGCTCCGGAAAACAGTTCCTACGCGACCGTTGAGGTTAAATCGAATTTCGATATCGTCGTTACGGGCTACCGAAACGTCGTGAGTAGTCAACTCCCGAAAAATCACTCTCTCTAGGGTACTCCCATGGGTGGATACCGAATATGTTGGTCATGTCTTGCCGCAAAGAACTGCTAAGCACTATACACTAAACACTATTATACCCTAAACGCTCTACGCTCTACGCTAACCGCTATTTACGCTAGGGTAATCCGGATAGGAAGGCGTTATTGTCGTGTGATTTTTTCAGGGCGCGGACGAGAGTATCGACGTCCTGGCCCACGGGCAGGCTGTCGAGATGGCGACGCAGGCGATAGATCTTTTCGATTTTGTCTTTGTCGAGAAGCAATTCTTCCTTGCGGGTGCCGGACTGGGGGATGTCAATAGCGGGAAACACTCGTTTGTTGGCCAAATCCCGGTCCAACACCAGTTCCATGTTGCCGGTGCCTTTGAATTCCTGGAAGATAACTTCATCCATACGGCTGCCGGTGTCGATCAGGGCGGTGGCCAGAATGGTCAGGGAGCCGCCGCCTTCGGTGTTGCGGGCGCTGCCGAAAATTTTCTTCGGCAGTTGCAGGGCATGAATGTCCATTCCCCCGCTCATCGTGCGACCGCTGGAGCCGATCCAGGCGTTAAAGGCACGCCCTAAACGCGTGATGGAATCCAGCAAAACTACAACGTCTTTACCTGATTCCACCAATCGTTTGACTCGCTCCAACGCCAGACGCGCGATGCGGACGTGACTATCGACGCCCTTATCGTTACTGGAGGCGACGACCTCGCCCTGGACCTTGCGTCGGATGTCGGTCACTTCTTCCGGTCGCTCGTCGATCAGGAGCATCATAATGTGAATTTCCGGATGATTGGTTGTGATGCCGTTGGCGATTTGTTGTTGCAGAATGGTTTTGCCGGTACGCGGTGGGGCCACGATCAATCCACGCTGGCCTTTGCCGATCGGCGTAAGAAGATCCATCACCCGGGTGCCTAAGGGCGTGGGACCGGTTTCTAATTTAATCTGTTCGTTCGGATCGATGACGACAAACTCATCAAACTCCTGGGTATCAAAAAAGGATTCCGGTTCCTGGCCGTTGACTTTGAGTACTTCGCGCACGATGGGATTTTTCCCGCGCTTGCCTTTGGTGCGTACCTCGAGCACCAGTCCCTCGCGCAGACCGTACTTTTTCATCAACTCGTCACTGATCCAGGGATCTGCCGGCGTAGTGCGATAGTTGTGCTCCGCATCGCAGAGTAAACCATGCTTTTTATTGCCGATTTCTAACAGCCCCGTCACGACTTTTTCGGGATCGTTTTTGTTCGTAACCATATATACCGCTTTCGTAATGACATAGAATCCAACTCTAATCGACCAGGGAACGTGTCCGTACATAACCCCGGTATTGCAGAAAAATTTCGCTATCCCCACTGCGGCGCCAGATCAGAAGCCGCTTCATATCAAAACTGATATCCCCCTGCTCTCCCCAAAAGATGATGGTAGCACACAAGGAAATCCTTGTCAATCCCTAATTTTTCTCCTCATGGCCCTGGTACTACCGTCTCCCTGGAGTTTTTTCATTTTTTCTTACGGTTCGCACGGCAGAAATCACCCATCAAATCAATCGCTTTTTGAGTGTGTTCGGCGGAGCCGTCCTGTTTGGCAAACGCATCGACCAGTTCCAACAGGTCCGGCGCCGGCTCCGTGAAACCGTAATCGTGGTTCACATTGACAATGGCCGCGTCCAGTCCGTATTCCATGGCCTTGGCCAGATACGCCCGGCAGACCCCGATCGTCCGGCCCGGCAAATCCCGGGCGCAGTTGGAAATCCCTAACGAGGTGTGTACGCCTTTCAGGTCCGAATCGCTCATAATTTTACGTATCGCTTCAAACGCTCGATAGGTATAACCCGGGGCGCCCGGCGCTAGCGGCACGTCAATAGCCAGCGGAAAAACCGTCGTATCAAAGAATATATCGTCCGGCGTGAAGCCGTATTTACTCGTGGCTGCCTGGAAAATCTTTCGTGCCAGAGCGAATAAGTTGTCCACGGAAAATCCGCCGTCAGCCTGCGTATCTTTTTCCTCCATTAATAAACCGACAAATTTGAACGGATAGTTCTCGCGCCATGGTAGGACCTTGTCCATCGTATAGGTCTTAACGGAATTGATCAGAGGTACGGCGATGTCGGACGGTGCGTCTTTATACCATTGCTCCAAACCTGCCTGTAAAACCTCGTCGCTGCTGCTGTCGATGCAAACAGGCGTTTGACGTCCGTACTGTTTCACCAGTTGAACATACTGACGCATCAATTCCAGTGACAGTTTCGGATCGTCTTCGCCGAAGGCATCGACGTTCACCGCCAAATACGCGGCACGATGGTTGACCTGGCTGGATATCATGGAACGAATAAAATTCAACGCCCCGCTGCTCTGCTCGTAGGCGCTCGGACCCAGGTCAATGAGTTCTTTCATCGCGGCGCCAATAGTGGGGATGCTGGCGTGCAAAGACTCCCCGATCTGTATCAGCTTGACTTTCTTCGTGTGGTCTTTGCCAAACATATAATTCAAAATCGAAGCCGTTCCCTCCAGAGATGCATCCCGTTTCGGATTGATTTGTCCTTGCAATTTGGCTAAGCCCTCTTCGCCCTCGCTCGCCGCCGCTTCATACACCAATTCGCCCACACATTGCCTTTCTGCGTTACTGCCGCAGGTCCCGTCGGGATTCGCATCTCCGCAGGGCACGTTATCCAGCCCCTTTTCGCATTTGCCCATACTGCAAATCCCGAAGTTCTCCACCAGAAAGCAATCGCCGCACTCCTCGCAATCGAACAGCATCTTTTTCACCGGGGCTTCGAAGCCCGCGTAAAATAATTTGTAGAGACCCCCTGCTCCTTTACGCAATCCCTGACTCGCCCCCAGAGTTCGCCGCAGGGAATTATGCATTCCCTGGTCCGGTTCGAGAAAGGTGTTATGGAAGAAATCGAAACTTCGCTTGCTGAAGGTCGGCTTGGGCTTGGATAACTCCCTGCGATTACCGTTCTCATCGTAAAGGTAGAATCCTCCGGGCACGCCGAAGTTCAGATTATCCCGGTATTCCTGCCACTGAGCGCCGATTTCCTCCGCCTGCTGCACGATCTCCAGCAGCATATCGAAATCGAACAAACCGCCTACGTCCACCCCGACGGCTCCCAGGGCGCGATACATCGCCATCTGCTGCGCCGCCCGCGTTATACTGTCCGCCATACTTTCGCCCTGCAGCTTCTCGAAAAATTCTTTCGTCACCACGCATCCGGGCAGCTTGCCTTCATGCATTAACCGCGGCGCCGGCGTCTTGGTCGTTAATACATACACATTGCCAAACACCGGCGCCGAAATATGTTCTTCCCGCAGGTACGCAAATAGTTCTTCGCTTTTGCGCCAGTCCCACCCCAACTGGGTAATCAGACAATCGGCCCCTGCCTCGATCTTTTTGGCCATCTTGAAATACTGCTGCATCTGCGATGCTTCCGTGTATTTATACTGCGAAACAGCCGCCGCGATGTAGAACTGATGCACCTTATCGAAGCCGCCCGGTTTGGCCTTCTCGAACGCCTTCTCGTTCATCTGACGGATAAACTGGATCAGACCTATCGAATCGACTTCAAATACGCCCTTCGACTCCGCCGGTTTATCTCCAGTCAAAGCCAGCACTGACTCTATCCCCAACTTCTGCAGGCCGACTAAATACGTCTCGATGGCGTCGAGATTCATATCCTTCGTCGTCACGTGGGGCAGTATGTCCAGGTCCGCCCACAATCCTTTTTTGTCCAGCAGGGAAAATATGTCTGCCGGACTCATCGACGCCTTGCCACTGGGACTCTGGGGAATTGTTACCGCCCCGACCACTACGTCCGCAGGCAATTGGTCGCGCTTTTCCGCATAGCCCTTCAGAAAGGTTTCAAAATTAGATAACCGGTGGCCCGGCAGCGGCACATATTCCGCCACCACGATAAACCGGTCCCGAGACGCCGTCAGATTTCGCAACGTTAATCGTTTATCTGTCATATGCTTACCTCGTCTCCCCGAATCGCCTTTACTCAAATTACCGAATGCTTCGGCAAACCGAACAGGAGAACACCACTTTCCCTACCAAGACTACAGGATATCCCCTCCCTTTGCAAGACTCGTTTTTTGCCCGGAATTAACAGTGGGCTTTTTGCTGACAGATGTCTTAAACGCATGGTTTCGGTTATTAACTAATTGTGTAATAAATACTTAACGAATGTCTTGGCCCGCCCCGCCCGATTTGATCTTGCCCATATCGTAATAAACTCTGTATAATAATATCAGTCCGTACTGAAAACTTACGTTTGGCATTCAAAAAGTCGCTCGGAGAAAAATACTATGGGTATTACCTATATTGAGGGTCAGGTCAAAGGACCGAACGGCAAAGAAGAATCGGTCCGGTTTTTGGTCGATAGCGGTGCTACGTATTCGGTGCTGCCCCAAAAAATTTGGCAATCGCTCGGATTGGAACCCCAACGAACAATGTCATTCTCTTTGGCGGATGGCACCGCTGTGGACCGCCGGGTTTCCGAAGCGTATATTAAATTACCCCAGGGTCAGGCTCATACTCCCATGATACTGGGGGAAAAAGATGATGAAGCCCTATTGGGGGTAGTCACTCTGGAAATCCTCGGCTTGGTATTCAATCCCTTCGACCGCACCCTCAAACCGATGCGCATGTTATGGTGCTGATATCCCATGCGAAAATTGACCGGACGCGAAAAACAATTATTACCCATGCTATCGGTATGTACCCCATTTTAGCCCCCGATGGCAACCGGTTGACACATACCTTGTTCTAACGATTCGCCAAATTGCCCCAAGCACCAGCGCGCGGGCCCTCGTGTTTTGAAAATTTGTATTTTGTTCCTTTGTATTTGTTTAGGATTTTGAATTTAGTGCTTAGGATTTGGCTACGTCGGGTGCCACCTTTCTGGCACAACCCAAGAAGTATTCTTATCCGGCTCGGACGTAGTTATAGGACCCTGCGAATGCCGTTTCACGTAAATTTTTTATAGTTACAATTTGCCTGCGGGCCGGTTGAATTCGATACTTGTAATGAACTCTTCTTACCCAGGGTCTGTACTTCCGGTAAGTGATAAGAGTAGGATAGTGGATACAAGTAGCAATAGATATGGATCGGTACATACAAAATGATCGAATTCGCCGGCATCTGAATCGGCAGACGCTCACCGCGGCCGCGGCCGCCGCGCTCCAGATGAGGACCTCGCCGCGCGACAACCTGTTGAAATTGTCGCGTCTGCTCTATAATTCCGATCCCGTCGTACGATCCGATGCGGTCCGCAAAATGGTTGATGCGGGCAGTCGCGATGCGATTCCCCATATCAGCCAATTGCTCAACGACCGGGACTTTCGGGTCCGCATGGAGGTCTGTGCCGGCTTAGGCAAGCTCCGGGCGCTCCAGGCCAAGAGCAAGTTGTATGACGCCCTCTCCGATCGCAATATCGAAGTGCGGTGCGCCGCCGCCGCGGCCCTGGCGGATATGGGTGATAAATACGGCCTACCGGAAATCATTCGTATTCTCCACACCACAGGATCTCATCAAATTAAAGCCTTGAAGGCCCTGTGCCGGATTACCGGACAGAAGTTTCCACTCAACTGGCGTGGCGTCAAAGAGGCCATCCGCTGGATCAAACTCCGAAAAAAAATCCTCTGATTCCCCCTCCTTTTTCCTACTGGGTTGTTCCCTGCGTAATTCCTCTCTAAGTGTCTTTGTTTAATATTTGCACAGTCTTTTGGGTGCCATGCCCACGTTCGCGTGAGGGTGTCCGGGAATTATCTGGTATCGAGAATCCATTGTATTTGTCCATTATTATGTCCCTGACGATGATTATAACGTACCAACAATTGATATCCAAATATCGCTGCCAACAGTTGTGTCTGGTTGTTGGCCAAGCTACGATGTCAAAATCGCTCCTGGAGATCAAAGCGGCTCTTGATCCATTCATGATGAAACGGCTCCACGTTTTTACATTCGGATTGACTGGCCCCCGAGGCCGAGGCCGCCAGCGGAAAGACGAGGGCGTCTTTGGTCGCACTGACCACCGTTTCCATGCTATAGCCATACGCACCAGACGAGCCAGCGGCGTGCCCTCCATAGCACGACGTCGCGACATTGTTTCGCCTCCCGGGGTGTTTTCGGTGAATTTGATGTAAACTCTTGGAGGCTTTTATTAACCACAAATTCCGAATTTCCGGACACCCTCAAATTCTTATTTGTCCGTGGTGATTACCTCGTACTCGTGCGTTTTGAAAATTTACCTTTTGATCTTTTGAATTTGTTTCGGATTTTGATATTCGAATTTCAAATTTCGAATTTGTCGAGTGCCATATCCACGCCATTTCTGTCACGGGCATTGCCCGCGTGGGCATGCTGTGTATTCATCCTATAAATCCTGTTATTTACTAATCATTAATTACTATCCACTTTCTTCGTACATCTTCACCATCTTCTTGGCCGCCTCCGCCACCCGTTTCCGCAGCGCCGCCGGCGCCAAGACCTCCACCTGATCCCCGTACCCCAATACCCACCAGCCGATCTCCGTCAGTCCGTCCACCTCCACCTCATAGGTAATCGAGCCTTCGTCGTGCCATGCAATCTTCTGTCGCCGATGCCACAATACCTCCGCCACGTTCGCCGCTACTAGCGGCGCAAAGCGCAGCTTCACTTTATAAATCTTGCCTTCCGGAATAATCGACCATGCCTGTCCTAAATATTCCTCCATCCGAAACCGCTTCGCCGCCTCGTATCGCTTCTCCTGCAGCTCCAGCTTCTTAATCCGGCCCAGCTTGAACGTCCGCACCTCCTTATGCAGCGACGAATAACCGATCACGTACCACGCCCGCTGCGCAAAGTGTAGATGATACGGATGCAGCGTCGTCACGATCTGTTTCCGCTCGAAAAACGAAATATACGTCAACCGACACTTCCGCCGCTGACGAATCGCTTTTTGCAAATGTTGTAGCGTCTCGTCCAGTTCCTCATGCCGCGCCAGCGCCGATAACCGTGTACTCATACTGCCCAGCATGATACCGCAGTGCTGACGGATATGGCTCGGCAGTGCGCATTCAATCTTCAATGCCGCCTCGCTCGCCGCCGCCGTCAGCGGCAAACCCTCCAACCCGCCCGCCTGCTGCGCCACCAGTAATAGTGACAACGCCTCCGACAATTTCAGGTTCATCGGCGGCAGAAAAAAATTCCCGTTCATCCGATACCCCTGCTGCTCCTCATCGTAAAAACACGGAATCCCCGCCTTGTATAACACATCCAGATCCCGATATACCGTTCGCTTCGACACCCCCAATTGCTCCGCCAACTCCCCCGGCCGATACAACCGACCCGACTGCAGCACCGCCAGCAGCTTCATCACCCGCTCCAACCGACTCAACTTCATCTTATACTATCCCTTACTATCTTAATGTATGTTGCAATTTTCGGTTGTTCTCGATCTTTGAATATTATACTTCAACCTTGGCTCTTATCTTATTAATGTTCTTCATAGATTCCGTATTTGGGAAATAATAATCCTGTAACGTAACCTTCTATCGCTCCTCGCTTTCTTATATCATTTTCTTCGATCCATCGAACGTAACAATGTGATCTTATATACTCCTTTGCTTCAGATATATCTGAGCACTCCCTTGAATCGATAAGATATTTTTTTAATCTTGCATTCGACAAAGATCCCATTAAGTGATTATTATATATACGTTGCTGAAGATTTTTTGTTCTGCCTATATAATAAGGCAACTCTTCTTTATTCGTCAATGATGTAATTAAATATACACCGGATACATCTGGAATCTTAGATGGAACTAGATCCGCGAACGATATCGGCTCCATCGAACACAAATTCCACAACGAGTTCTTAAGAAATTGTATCCAATTTTCGTCAGGCGGATTAATCATTGTAATCTATGCTCCCCTAAATACGATTACCGTAACTTGTAAAGTGAACTGTGCATTAGATATTTCGTCATTTGTGCTACGTCATTGATTCGACATTCTGGTTTCGTCATTCGTCATTTGCTACCCGCTACTCGCAGCGCTTCACGCAAATCGATCGCGCCTTCATAATAGGCTCGGCCGATGATGATCCCGAACAACTCCAATTCCGCCAACCGCTCCACGTCCTCTAACCTGCTCATCCCCCCCGACGCGATAATCGGCACGCGGCAATTCTCTGCCATCTCCCGCGTCGCCTCCACGTTCGGACCGGTGAGCATCCCGTCCCGCGCGATATCGGTACAGACAATCGCCGCCAGAGGCCAATCGCTCACCCGTTGCGCCACCTCCAACGCCGTCAGACCGCTCGCCTCCGTCCACCCCCGAGTGCGGAGAATTCCATCGCGGGTATCGAGGCCGAGGACGATGCGGTGGTGGAATTGGCTTTGTTTTGAAATTTTACCAAACCAGGCAAAGTCCTCGAGGGCGCGAGTGCCTATAACTACTTGTGTGACGCCGACTTGCAGCAAATTCCGGATGGTTTCTTCATCGCGGACGCCGCCGCCGACTTCGACGTTAAGTTCTGTGTTTTCAATGATTTGCGCGATTACGTCGGTGTTGGCCATCTTACCCTTCCGGGCGCCGTCAAGGTCCACGACGTGCAGCCATTTGGCACCAAGTTGCTCGAATTCGGCGGCCTGGGCGACGGGATCGTTGTTATAGTCGATCTGGCGGTCGTAATCGCCTTGCAGCAGGCGAACGCATTTGCCATTGCGTAAATCTATCGCCGGTAATATCTCCATTCTCATATCTCCAGGCAGGATGAGGCTCTTACTTCAATTCGGTATTGGACAATTCGCGTAGAATTATTACCGACTCTGTGATTCCCCTTTTACCGGGGTTCGGGGATGGGTTTGCGGAACTTGACGACGCCGCCGGGTTCGATCCAGTATTTCTCTTCAGAGGCCCGGACGATGCGGACCGTTTCCGCCGGGTCGTCGGTGACAGTGAAGATATCGAGGTCTTCGGGGGAGATGTTGCCCTGGTCTTCGAGCATGTTGGATTTGATCCAGTCGAGTAGGCCGTTCCAGAAGGCACTGCCCATAAGAACCACGGGAAAGTGGGCCATCTTCATGGTCTGAATGAGGGTAAGAGATTCGAAGAACTCGTCCATGGTGCCGAATCCGCCGGGAAAGATCACAAAGGCCTGGGCGTACTTGGTAAACATCATCTTGCGGGCAAAGAAATAACGAAAGCTCAGGGAGAGGTTTTGATACGGATTGGCGATCTGTTCATCGGGGATCTCGATGTTGAGTCCAATGCTAAGGCCTTCCCCCGTTTGATAGGCGCCCTTATTGGCGGCTTCCATGATGCCGGGACCGCCACCGGTGATAACGGCGAACCCGGCCTTGGCCAGTGCGGCCGCCGTCTGTTCCGCCAGTTGATAATAAAGATTATCAGGCCGGGTCCGGGACGAACCGAAGATGGAGACGGCCGGTCCCACTTTGCTCAGTTCGTCGAAGCCCTCGACGAACTCGGCCATGATCCGAAATACCCGCCAGGTCTCCTGGGCAAATTCTCCTTCCGGGGTCATAC
>CAZNQT010000135.1:0-9909 GCA_964574885.1 uncultured Pirellulales bacterium | reverse complement strand
ATCCTGGGCGGAGACGGGACCATCCTGGCGACGGTGCGGGAGATGGCAGGCAATCAGTACCCGATCATCGGCGTTAATATAGGCAAGCTGGGATTCCTGGCAGAATTCTCCGTCGATCATTTAAAACGACATTTTGAGCGGATTTTAAGCGATGAAACGATGATAAGTCCCCGAGTCATGCTCCATTGCCGCATATCCGGGCCGGATCGAGAACAGGATTATGTGACCAATGCGGTGAACGAACTGGCAATCACGGCCGGTCCGCCCTTTCGAATGATCGAGGTCTCGATCACGATCGGGGAAGAGGAACTGGCGGTATGTGCCGGGGACGGTCTGGTGGTCTCCACCCCGACCGGTTCGACAGCCTATAATCTATCAGCAGGGGGGCCGATATTGCAGGCCACCCTGGATGCGGCGGTGATAACTCCGTTGGCGGCGCACTCGCTGAACTTTCGGCCCATGGTGATCAACCTGGAAAAACCGATAGTACTACGATGTCGAGATTGCCGCGGGGAGCATTTGACCATGGCGAACTATGCCGGCGATACTACCGTCGCCGGTAACGGAACCTTACGTTCATTGATAGAGACCTGGGGACCGGCGGTGGCGGCGATCGACGGACAGATAAATGTACCGTTTCAAAGCCATGATGAAGTCGTCATCACGTGCGCCCCGGAACGTTTTTTACTGGTACACAGCCCCGAACAGAGTCAATGGCGACTGTTAAGTACGAAACTGCATTGGGGCGTCCTGCCCAGCTATAATCGAAACGAAACCTCATGAGGGAGATCAAATGATGAACCAGAATGAGTCAAATAAAAAAATCGGGACAGTATTCGTGGGGGGGGCAGTGGTACTGTTGCTGTTAGTGATGAGTTCCATAAGCCGAGGGCAGATCTATGCCTCGCAGGACGGTCATCTGCTGGACGCGAATCCGCGGGTGGGCTCGATGGGACTTAATCCCGACGCCCGACTGGATGCCCTGGTGCCGCGTGTGAATAATAATTTATACATCACCGGCAATATGACGGGGGGCAGTAGTTTTCAAGGGATCGTGCCGTATCGCAGTCCGATGGAATTTCAGGGATCGCTGGGGAGCAGTGAGCTAAGTGATTTCCGGCGGGATTCGGTGGGACTGGATAACTTGAGTAGCCCCATCCCGTCCCGTCAACCTTTTTTGGATTTTTCGCGTTCGCTGACCGAAATCCGTCATCAACAGGTAGTCAACTCAAATAATCTCTTAGGGCCAACCCGGGTGGCAAGCTCCCCCTTCTCAGTGCAGCTCAATCAGCAAGCGAACCAGACGACCGCCATTCGGCCGATGGAACAACCTAATTTTTCCCTGAACGTATCGCAGCCGCGGCAATTTAATCCCTTCAAACCGTTAGGTGAAACCAGTAAAAAACCCGAATGGTTCGAAGGACGGACGGCGGACCTTCTTCAGGGGAAAACACCAGGAGTACCGTCGGGGGAACTGATTCAACCGTTAACACCGGGACAGGGGATCTTAGGCTTAGGGCAGGGCCAGAAAGTGCAGCCGAGCGATCTGCGAGTGCAGTCGATACAGCCACTGACGAATGAACAGGATATGAATCAGTCCTCATCACCACTGCTTCCCAATGAGAATCAGGATCAGAACGGCCAAAATTCCCTTAATGAACAAGAACTTTTGAATGCTCTGGGCGCCGACGGCTTGGGGGAGCGAAATATCCAATATGTGCAGCCCATAGTTCCTGCGCCGGTCGGCGAAACGGAGCAGGGGACCCATACTACTTCCGGCGAAGGGACCAATGAATTTCCCGGGATACCCACGGCAGGCATCAACACGTCGCAGCCGGGAACCGGAACGATCAAGGAGGAGTCCGATCAGACAAAGCCGTCGCCGATAACGGATTTACTGCCGGAATCCTCGAATGTGCTCACCCAAGAAAATCCCTTGCAGCAAGAGAAGCCGAGTTACTGGCCTAAACCTCTCCAGCCGAAACTCCCTTACGCCGGTACAGCAACGTCAACGAGAATCGGTGCGAGAGAGAGTACCTACCAAAGGAATTTTGAAGCCCGATCACATCGGATGTTTCAAATCAATATGCAAAAGGGCGACGAGTTGTTACATGAAGGCAAATACTATCGAGCCGCGGATGCGTACGGATCGGCGATCGTGTACGACTATAGCAGCGCCGCTGCGCATCAGGGCAAAGCCCACGCGCTCTTTGGAGCGGGTGAATACATGAGTTCGGCGTATTTTTTATATCAGGCGTTGACGCTGGATCCGAAATTGGCAAAAATCCGCATCGACCTGCGGAAACTGTTTACCAACGAGAAGCAATTTCAGAGCCGCCTGAAAGAGCTGAACGATTGGCAAACCAAATCGAAAGCCGCGGAACTGAAATTTTTACAGGGATACGTTCTGTATGAGATCGGTTCGAGGGAACAGGCCAAGACGCTGCTGACGGATGCATTGGCGTTAAATCCGAGGATGACGGCTATACGCCCCCTGCTCCATGCCATAGCGGTAGAGAAAAAATAACGAGTATTCAATCATATCATGGCATAATAAGGATATCCCTACCGATCCTGCCGTTTTTTTATAGAAAAATGGCCTCTACTACGCATCAGAGTCATTTCTGATAACCTTACCAGAGCCGAAACATCCAAGGTGTCGGATTCAATAAATTTTATTATTACATAGTTGTAATTCGGCATAATGCATATTACAATATTGCCACTTTGGATAGGACTATTAGGGCGCTGGCAAATGGGAAAAACAGGTATCAGTATCGACAAACAGATTGCCCATGCCGAACGACACGTTCGGGAACTGGAAGGACTGTATAAAATCAGTCGGATTTTAGCCGAAGGTGCGCGACAAAAACAGACTCTTTCCGAAGTACTGGATGCACTGCATACCGATTTGGGGATGTCTCGGGGGGTAGTGGTATTACTCTCACCGGACAGCCGTCAAATCTCGGTGGAAATCGCCCATGATATTTCGGATCGTCAAAAACGCAGCGCTCGATTTAAGCTCGGCGAAGGGATTACCGGCCGCGTCGTCCAAACGGGAAAACCCATGGTGGTACCCCAGGTGTCGCAGGAACCTTTATTTCTCGATCGGCTGGGGCGCAAAAAACTCGGCAAGGATGAAATCAGTTTTCTCTGCGTTCCCATCACGTCAGGGAAAAAAGTCTTTGGCGCATTATCCGCAGATCGGAAATTCGAGGAAACCGCATCGCTGGAAGAAGACGTGCGGGTTCTGAGTATTGTAGCCAGTTTAATCGCTCACGACGTGAAATCCCGCCACGTCGAAGCGGCACGCCGCCAGGCGTTGGAAGATGAAAATATACGCCTGCGGCACGAGTTAGAAGATCGTTTCCGCCCGGAAAATATCATCGGTAATTCACACGCCATGCGCGAAGTCTATAGTTGTATCCACCAAGTTGCCGCCAGCGATACGACGGTTTTGATTCGAGGTGAATCCGGGACCGGTAAGGAACTTGTTGCCCACGCCATCCATTACAGCAGTCCCCGCGCGAAAGGTTCTTTTATCAAGGTCAATTGTGCGGCGCTTTCGGAAACGCTTTTGGAAAGCGAATTGTTCGGTCATGAAAAAGGCGCCTTCACCGGTGCGATCCAGACCCGCAAAGGCCGGATCGAGGAAGCGAACGGCGGGACCTTGTTTCTCGACGAAATTGGGGATTTCTCTCCGGCCCTACAGGTCAAACTCCTACGGGTTCTGCAGGAACGAGAATTTGAGCGCGTGGGCTCCAACCGCACGCTGAAAGCCAATACGCGTATCATCTGTGCCACGAACAGCGACCTGGAAAAAGCGGTGGAAAAGGACACGTTCCGCCAGGATTTGTATTACCGGATCAATGTATTTCCGATATTTCTTCCGCCTCTGCGGGATCGTAAAGACGATATTCTGTTGCTGGCCGACCACTTTGTGGAGACCTACGCCCAGCGCATGCATAAAGACGTTCGTCGGATCAGCACGCCCGCGATCAATATGATGGTGGCCTACCACTGGCCCGGAAACGTCCGCGAACTGGAAAATTGTATTGAACGCGCGGTTCTGCTCGCCAGCGAAGGGGTGATCCAGGGCCATCATCTGCCACCGACCCTGCAGACCTCCGACGCGTCCGACACCATCGGGGCCGGATCGTTCAACGAGCGTGTGGCGTTGTTCGAACGCGACATCATAATCGATGCCCTGAAGCGCCAGAACGGGAATCTCGCCGCCGCCGCCCGCGACCTGGGCACCACCCCGCGTATCATCCGCTACAAAGTGAAAAACCTGGACATTGATTCCAAGCGATATCGCACGAAACGAATCGCTTCAGAAACCTGACGTAGCTCTTCTACTTTTCTATCTATATACTCAATCATAAATGCCAGGGGGCCCGCATGGCGCGCGTCAGCCGCTGATTCGCCTGGGCGTCATTGATAAAGGTTTCCAGTTTCGGATCCCATTTCAACTTACGTTTGAGTCGAATGGCGACGTCACTGATCATGCAAACGAGATCGGCCTGCACAGCTTGGTCCACGGGACAAATCGCCGGTTTACGACTCTTGATACAATCCAGGAAGTTTCGTTGATGATGTGCGCTCTTATACAATTGAATATCCTTCGGTCCCCATTTCGCCTCCAGCAGACTCTTCGGATGGGCGTTGATGCCGCTGCGATCGACGTGCACCCAGCCTTGGGATCCTTCAAACGCGGTTCCGTGACTGGTCGTTCGGCCGTAACGAGTTTTCCATTCCTGCGGAAACGGATCGCCGGTAAAGCGAACGTTCACGCCGCTGCCGAATTTCAACGACACGTCCCAATTCATCGCCGTATCACACACTCCCTTTGTCGGGAAGGTACCGGAACCCTCAATTTCCCAAGGGCCCTGGAGCTTGTCCGCCGCTCCCCACAATGCAATATCGACCGGATGAATCCCCCAGCCGGCAATGAATCCGATCGCATAATCGGAAATAAACCACCATAACTTATTCGAGCAGCGATCCTTGGTGTAGGGCTTCTTCGGCGCCGGTCCCAGCCACATATTGTAATCCAGCCAATGGGGAACCGGCGTCGGCGTCGGATCGCCTCCCTGGCTGCTGCCCGGCGACCATACGTTAATCGTATGCAGCTTGCCGATTCGTTCATTCCGCACCAACTCGCACGCAAACCGAAAATTTCGACTCGATCGCTGCTGCGTTCCGAACTGAAAAATGCGCCCATACCTTTGCACCGCCTTACGCATGGCCTGATCTTCCTGGAGGCTCAGGCCCATCGGTTTTTCCATGTACACGTCCTTGCCCGAACGTACGGCCGCCAGCGAGGTCAGCACGTGCCAATGATCACACGTCGCGACCAGACACGCATCGATATCGTCCCGCGCCACCAGTTCGCGAAAATCCTTATACGCCTGACAGCTTTTACTCTGGTAATGCTGATTAACCAGGTCCTGTTTTTGTTGCAATACGTTTGACTTTACATCACATACCGCCACCACCTGCGCATCCTTCTGGCCCAAGAAGCCGCGCATGTCTGCCGTTCCCTGAGGGCCGACGCCGATACAACCGATGGTAATCCGCTCGCTGGCCGCAGTTGATCCCGCCTTTCCCAGCGCTGACGACGAAATCAGGTAGGGAAACGCCATCGCTGCACCGCCGGCACGCTTCATAAAACTCCTTCGATTCAAATCGTTTCGCGTTTTCATGAGATTGACTCCTGAAATTTCATTTTGTTTTATGCAAGTAGAGATCGCAAATGCTCCACGCTCCGGCGGGCCTGCTCTACGGTGCCGCATTCCACGCTGAACACAATATCATTCGGCGCACCCTGACAAATTTCCACGACCTGTTTCCAGTCAATCACCCCGTCGCCACAGGCACAGCCCACGGGCGTGCCGGTCACCTTGCCGCGCTCGGCTTCGGACTGCTCGATAGCAATGTCCTTGGCATGCAGATGCACCAGCCGATCTCTCACCCGCTTCAACCATTCGTAGGGATCCTGGCCAGCGAGGTAACTGTTGCCCATATCAAAATTAATCCCGATTGCCGGCGAATCCACCAGATGATAAATTTTATCCAGCCCGTCCGGGGTTTTGCTGTACTGCTGATGCGGTTCGAGGCCGATTACTATCCCTCGTGCTTCCGCCATGCGCGCCGCTTCCGTCAATACATACTTCATTAAAACGTGATCTTCCTCTGCCGTGGTGAAATCCGGTTTCGGGCCTTCGTCCGTATTGATGACCGGGGCGCCGCATTCGGCGGCAAACCGAATCGCCTGCTTTAAATATTCCGTACTGATATCCGGCTTGCACAACGGCGTATGCGCCGACAATCCCGAAAGCCTGATCCCTGCCTTCTCACACGCCCGTTTCACTCGATACGGATCATCCAGCATGGACACACTATGAAAATACCCCGCTTCGCTTAACAGTTCCCGCCCCAGGTGCACCATCGGCTCGACATAGTCATACCCCAACTGAGCCGCTTTCTCCACCGCCCACTCAAAATTTTTATCCTCATGTCGTACAAATTCATTATTCACGCCCAGAAAGATCCGTCCCATTGTAAAAACCTCCATCATTCATTGTCGGGCGTCAAGCTCTCACGCCGTTTAGGCACGTTGACTTTTACCCATTTACTCATTCACTAATTATTTTCCGAATTATTCTCCCACCATTCATACGTGGTTTGAATTCGCTCTTTCGTAACTTTTCCGTCCCAAAGTGCTACGCCATAATTCAAAATTAATGGTTTCTCGGAAACCAGCGGCAACGGTTCCCGATGCATGTTCAACGTCGCCGACAGATACGCAAAGGGTTTGGTCATCGTGAACCACCATGACGGATGCCGTACGTTCTGGGGATGATCGAACATCGCCACCGTTACCGGTTTACCGTTCGCCGACGCGGTATAGGCACACCAGTCCGACCGGGTCAATTGTTCCGTACCTCGCACGGGCTCACCCTTTTTATCATCGGCATTAAAAAATTTCCCCCCGGCGTCCATCGATTCCAGAAATCGCATCCCCAATCCGTGATAATGGGAACCGGTGAGCGTTGCACTGCCTTTGCCTTTCGGCAGCATTAACTTCACCTGCCAATGTAAAACCGTCGCTTTATACTCCTTCACTTTCATAACCGCGATCGTTCGATCTTCCCGCAGCAGCACCTTCTTCGTCCGGGGATTCTCCCACGCCAACTCTTCCGTAAAAACCGCTTTCATCTGATTTTCTGATTTTACAATCTTCGGATCCACAAACCGAACGTGCCTCTGACGCCCCGGCGCCTGATTCTCTTCCCAGAAGTTCACTCCGTCCACTTTGATCGCATACATCAGCGCATGATGATGCAGATGATCGTGAGGGGCGTCCCGCAGTACGTTCACCCCGCCCGGTGTAAAAAACGTCTGTACATAAGGCTTGTACGGCACTTCCCCATATCGATACCGCATCAGTTCCGCCTTACCGTTCCGTACCGTCAGGAAATCTTCCTGGATCGCAATCGTAAGAGATTCCTGCCCAAACGCTACCGGACAGGATATCGCCAACCAAAGCGTGATGAAAAAAATGCTTTGCATTCGAAAAACAACCCTGGATGGGATACGGATCCGTTTCATTATAATCCTCCTTGTTCTATGCTTGCGGATTCTTCTATTTCTGAGCACTGCCCACGGTCCGGTCACCGCCGAAAACTCGCCAACGCCGCCTCTTCATCCTTATAAATGTCCAGGATCGTGTTCAGCTTCGTCAGCACCAGCATCTCGTACAGTGAGGGGCGGATACTGCATATCTTCATCGCACTACGCCCCTCCACGACTTTCTTCTTCAGCATCACCAGCATCCCCAGCACGCTCGTACTGAAATACTTGACGTGGACAAAACTCAAGATCAGCTTCATAGGCGATTGCTCTTCAACCAGATCGAACAGTGCCTGGGCCAGTTCATTCAGGGCTCGTTCATCCATCTCCAGAAGGTTCTCTTCCATAATATGCACGATTGTGACATCCACTTGCTTCCGACTGGCAATCAGTTCCGTAGCCATGACTTGCTCCTTCCAGACGTTTCCAATCCCCAACCTTAGCCCGGCCCCGACCGTAAGGGAGGCGATAAAAATTTCGGAAATATCATTTTTGAAGTCCTGTATCCATAGGTAATTTACGCACAATAGGCCCCGCCGTTAATATCCAGCGTGGCGCCGGAGATAAAGCCGTCGTATTCCGCGGCGAGAAATAGCACTGCCCGCGCCACCTCCGCCGGTGTTCCCGCGCGTCCGATCGGAATCCCCGCGATCATCTTATCCTGATATCGCTGCGGCGTATGCGTATCGTGAAATCGCGTTCCCAGAATCAAACCTGGCGCCACGGCGTTCACCCGCACGCCTTTCGGCCCCAGTTCCGCCGCCAGCGTCCGCGTCCACGACAGAATTGCTCCCTTTGTCGTTGCATACGCCGACGATCCATTCCCGCCGCCTTTTCGACCCGCCAGCGACGACAGATTCACGATGCTGGATCCTTTCGCCTGGATCAACCAGGGTTTCGCTTCCCGCGTTACGAGCATCATACTCGTCATATTCACGTCCATCACCTTCTGCCAATACTCCATATCGATCGCATCCAGTGGTATCCGCCCCACCAGATCCCCGGTATTGTTGATCAGAATATCCAATCCCCCCAAGAATCCCACCGCCTCTTTTACAAACTCGACCACGTCCTCTTCCTGGGTCAGATCCGCCTGAAAGATCTCCGCTGCCACCCCGTGCGAATCCGCCAACTCCTTCAATTCCTCGGCCCCCTCTTTACTCGTATAATAATGGATCGCCGTGGCACAGCCTTTGCGGATCAAGGCCTCGGCAATCGACGTTCCGATCCCCTGCCCCGCACCCGTCACCAGAGCACGCTTGCCTTTTAGCTCGCCCATCGATTCTCCTGATTTTAGACGTATCTGATTTCTACTCTAACGGCGACCGAAATTGTACCGCAATTGCTTCCGCCAAACAATGAAAAATTAGGATAGTCGGCGCCGTAGTTGCCTACAATAAAGTCCCAAGAATCTACCGTCTATCGCCACCCTATGAAAGTGATGTTATAGTAGCGCCGGAAAGTATGCCATTCGAATCGATCCGCGGTGGAATACCGTTCGTTCAGGGTGATCTGAGGGGGTGGGGCGCCCGTACTTCCGGCGTTTGGGATTTGCTTTGTGTTACTATGTGTGGGTTTGGGGATCGTAGGTCAGGAGGCACTTGAGTGAATACGTCCGATCGATCATTTGAGCAAACCGAGTTTTTCGATTTCTTCTCTAAGATTTTGTTGATGGATGGGTTTGACCATATAGGCGTTACACCCAAAGCGAAAGGCCTGACGTATGTCATCCTCTTCGTCCAGGCAGGTGGTCATAATCACCTTGGCTTTTTGTTCCTCGCTCACGCCGTGGTGCTGCTCTAATTCTCGAATTTGCGCCAAGGCCTCGTGACCGTCCACTCTTGGCATCATAATGTCCATGCAAACCAAATCAAACGGCTCGTTCTGTTGCAAAGCCATTTGGTATGCTTCGACAGCTTCGTCGCCGTCGTACGCGACGGTACATTCTCCAAAATGGTTTAAAAACGAATTTAATATTTTGTTGCTGACGACATCATCTTCCACTACCAAACATTTCATAACATCCCTCCCGTCTTTTTGAGGCTGTTCCACTCTTTCGTACACGTCCATTCTCCTAGATCATGAAGTTAAAATTCCACGGATATAGTCTGATAGACACTGTGCGTCCGATACATCGAGACGTACTTGATTTCCCCATAGAATTAAAGATGTAACGTGGTTGTCGAGCGTTCCATTTTTCCGACGAAACCGGAATGGTGGTAACGAACGGATTTGATATTCAGTACTCATCCTTTGACCTCATACCCCCCCGAC
>CAZNQT010000134.1:0-9919 GCA_964574885.1 uncultured Pirellulales bacterium | reverse complement strand
AAGCAAAATCGACTAGTGGGGCCTTTGTCCGATGCGGAACTGCGCCGTCATGCGCTCGCGGTGATACAACAAGAAGAATTGCCGAACCGATATGTAAAGTTTGCGGCGATTCTGGTGAACAATGAGGTCTGGCGGGAACGACTGGCGGGGATTCCGTATCATCGCCGTTTGCTGCTGCTGCCGAAGTGCCTGCGACACGAAACGGCGTGTCAGGCGAAGGTAGATGAGTATGGTCTGGTTTGTGAGTTGTGCGGGAATTGCGTGATCGGCGAACTGCAAACGGAAGCCGAGCGGTTGGGGTACGTTGTCATGGTGGCGGAAGGATCGCCGATGGTGATGGCCCTAATTGAGTCGGGGCAGATCGAAGCGGTAGTGGGAGTGAGTTGTCTTTCCGTGCTGGAGGAGGTCTTTCCGTATATGGAAGCTGCAGCGGTGCCGGGTATCGCGATTCCGCTTTTACAGGACGGCTGTAAAAATACTTCGGTGGATCTGGACTGGGTTTGGGATACGATCCTTTTAAGCAGCGACGATGAGACTCGCTCCCTGGATCTGGAAATACTGCGGCAAAAGTTGGATAGTTGGTTTGAAGCGACTATGTTGGCTCATGCACTGGGCCCTGTTCAAAGTGAGACGGAAAATATTGCCCGACAGTGGCTGGCCAAGAACGGTAAGCGATGGCGGCCCTTTCTGACGGCATGCGTCTATCAGGCCCTGCAGAATGATCCTTCCGCTCCGCTGCCGGAGCATTTACACAAACTCGTTGTGGCGGTGGAGTGTTTTCACAAGGCATCGCTGATTCATGATGATATCGAAGACGGCGACAGCGAAAGATACGAAGAAAAAACCCTGCATAAAGAATACGGCGTCCCCATCGCGTTGAATATTGGAGATTTTCTCCTGGGCGAAGGGTATCGACTGATAACCGAATTACCGACCAGTGCGGATCAGAAAGCCGCGATGCTGGCCGTGGCGGCACACGGACATCGAACTCTCTGCGTGGGACAGGGCGCCGAGTTATGCTGGCTGCGAGGTAAAAAACCTCTAACGCCCGCGGAAGTGTGTAAGATTTTCAGTCAAAAAACTGCTCCCGCCTTTGAGGTCGCCCTGCGCCTGGGGGCGATCTACGCTGGTGCGGATGATAATTTGGGTACGATATTACAGCAATACAGCGAGGCATTAGGCATTGCCTATCAGATTCAGGACGATCTTACCGACGCCAATCTCGATGCACCGGCTCTTTCGATGACGCCAAATCCATCTTTGCCCCAACCGCCGAAGAATCAGGTGTTATGGCAGCAGGCGATGCGGCCCTCACTCATTTTAGCTCTTACCTATGAACGCGCGGCGGAAAACGATAAAAAGGCGCTCCTCTCCCTCTGGCAGAACGATGAGAACGTAGATATTTCGGCTGATCTAATTAGAACGATCCGGGATAAACTGAATGTTGCCCAGATGGCCCAGGAGTTATTGACCGGGTATAAGCATCAGGCGATCCACACCTTGAATCCACTTGACAATCCCAATTTGAAAGGCATCCTCCGTCGCGTTATCGCCAAAATCTTTCATGACAGCGAAATCATGCCCTGCTGCGAGAATCGCCAAGGTAAGGATACGTAGATGCCAAGAGGAGTTAGGGTGCTCTCCTGACGTTTTATCCCCCCATCTTATCGGTATTATCTTTTAATCGGTTATGACTTTTTTTCGACAATGGGTGCGGTGTTTTCTGAGGTGGTAATTCCCGGCGGCAATTCCAGAATCCGGATATTGCGGAAGTGAATTTCGGCGCCTTCCGACTCCAGACAGATATAGCCTTTTTTAATCGATGCATTACTGATGCCATTTACAAATTTGCCGTTCACCGCTAACTTGATGACGCCGTCCACACAGACGATAATGTATTGATTCCACTGCCCCTTGCCCTTACAGCGTTTTTCCCACGACTTACTGCGGCTGCCCCGGGGATTATCCGGTTTCGTCGTAAGCCCTCCGGTGCCGAAGATCTCGCCGTGGACGTAGGCGTCCGTTTGCTTGTGCTGTACGGACCATTCCAATTCTAGGGCCTGAACCTCGACGCCTTTGGGAAGCCGTTTGCCTAGAGGCGGCACGCCGTCACTCCAAACAAAAATTCCGGAATTCCCTCCCGCTTCCAGGTGTTTCCATTCGACTTGCAGAATAAAGTTTTCATATTGCCGTTCGGTGCGCAGGACGCCGATGGGATGGCCGCTGCACACCAAAATGCCGTCTCGCACGTTCCAGGTATCTTTGGCCGTATTTACGTTGATCCATCCGGACAAATTCTTGCCGTTGAAGAGATCGCGAAATTGTAAAACTTCCGCTGCCGGCGCCGGTTCAGAGCTGGGAGCGTGATTTTCAGCTTGGCCGGAAGTTAATGGAATCGTCACCATACCCATCGAAATAAACGAAATGAATAGTAGATATTTCATCCTTTTTCCCTTTCCCGTTTTCAACCGGGTAATAACTGTATCCAATTACCTGAGCTTCGCTACGCATATCATCCGACGGCGATTTTAAATATGTAAAGGGTACCCATCCGACACGGCTGCCGAGCGGATACCCTATCACATCGAATCAATCGATACTGTTGTTAGAATCACTTCTCAAATTAACGACGACGCCGTAGCAACAGACTCAGACTCCCCAGTCCCAACAATAGCATAGTAGCCGGTTCGGGAACGGCACTTTCAAAGTCGGTCGCCACGATCAAATTATCCCAAGCGACCGCACTGCCGGATGCCAGACGAGCCGCGGATGACCAGTTGGTGTTCGTGTAAACCATGGCCAAATCAGCGGAATTATCGCCGCCGCCATTGTCGTAATCAGATCCATCAGGATTAACCCACAACAGTGCCTGTTGACCTGCAAAATCTATGCAACCGACAATGCGGGCTGCTTGGCCTACTACCACGGGAATCGTAGTTACGCCGGATTCCACGCCGGTAATATCAATGCCGTAGTATCCCAGAGCGCCGTCTTGCCAGGGATGGCCGAAGAACATTCTCTCGGCGCCAAAGTCGTAGCTGCTTACGCCGCCCCAACCGCCCCAATTGTCACCGTCGGTCACGGTCATGGTTACGCCAAAATAGACCTGGCCGGTGGCCTGAATCGCGGCATCATATTCAGGATCTCCGAATTCCCGCTGCGCACCGCTGTTATTCGTATTCAGTTCTCCCGCCAGCACCGTCGGGCCGTTCCAAAGATCATCCCAATTCGAAGCACTGGTGCCATTTCGATCCCATCCGGCGCCGCCGGATTGGTCCGCAACAGCGCCGTCGGCATAATCAAAGGTGTCGATCCCAATGACTTCCGCATTAGCAAAACTTACTAATCCGACCGACAACAATATACTTACCAAAAATTTTTTCACCATTTGCCTTCCTCCATCATAAAAAACGGAGACTTCTACCCTTCCACAAATTGCTCGTGAAAGGTTCTTCGTTTCCAGATGCTACGCATCTGCTCTTACACACTAAATACATTTTCCTGTTAGCGTTCCTCCTTTCATATACAAAAAAACCGTAATGTTTGTTTCTTTCCCTTGTGCTTCAATTAACTGATATTTCCCAATTTAATTCAAACTTCCGAACTACTCCCGGAAATATTCCTTTCTGTCGGGATCTACATTAATTTCATTATACAGAGATTTATGTTAAAAAGCACCATATTTTTTTCATCCTATGAGATTTTATTTGAAAATTACCTATCTTGACTAATCCGTACAGCTTACTAACGCTCTGTCTCCCACTGCCAGAAGAATCCGATTCTGCCATCTTTAGTTAGTTCAACGATACCCAATCCCATCCTCAATAGGTCCCGGTCGGATCACCACCGGCGCATGTTTGATCTGCGGACGTTGGGAGAGCCAATCGATCCCCTGAAACACCGGATCGGGGATCGCACGAACTTCCTGATCTCCGCGATAAGGGCACATCGTATCCACCCACGCTATCAGTTTCCGCAGGCTTACCGGATCGACTTTCACGTCGTGGTGGTTACCGCTGGAGGCAATATCGATCAAACGACTTGTATAGGACAGCTTCGTCATGGGTTTGGGCGTCACATACGCAGCCGGATCGCGCGGATCGTACGCTTCGACCATGATCGTATCGGCAATCCCGAAACCAGGGGGTTGATGTTCGGGTGATCGGTAGGGCTGTCCCCACGTGGGATGACCCGTTAACAGGACATACGGTTCGGGGAAAACGGAATAGCCTGGCCGCATGGTCAGGTCGAGGATTTTACGTGCCTCGCCGTCGCCCTGATGACATTTTCCACAGTATTTGTCCAGAATCGGTTGCACGAACCTTGCGTAGCTTATGGATTCATTCCCCCAAGGCGGCGGTGCTATATCGGAAGGTTCCCGTTTCAGGGCGGTTGCTTGCTTTTGCGATACGGGCGCTACGCTGTGCATTTCGTGACAGCCCAGACAGCCTCGTTTTTCCCCAGGCATGACGCCCGTAAAAGACCGCATCGTCTGCAGCGCCCGAAAATCTTCGTTCAATAATTGGAAATGAAGTGCCTGGCCCGACGGCGCCCGGAATGAGACGGAACCATCGGCTTCAAGGGGGACTGTGCCGAGGATGCGCTTTACGCCTTCCGAGGATATCATCGAAACCACCGGGCCCGTGGAGGCATAGGGACGCTTGTACCAATAAGTATAGGTCTTGGGATCAATCGTCAGAATCCGCAGGTATTTCGCCTTGCCCTTTAGTTCCGGAGGTGCGTTTTGGTACACATTATCACTGAAGATAATGCCCCCTTTGGGATTCTTACGTTCGGCGAGAGTGGGCCAGTCAACCGCATCCGGAATACTATGCGGTGTTTCCCTTGGCTTCAGCGGTTGGGCGTGAAAAATGTTGTGCCTGCCTTCATAGATGAGTTCCTTGTTGCCCTCCGTGTCCATCAGATACAACCCAAATTTACCATTTCGCTGTGCGGAAACTAATAAATCTTGTTCGCTCAGGGGATAGGGATTCTGATACGCAGTATATTTGCCGCTGGAGTGATAATGAGGTGACTCGATCGGATCAACAGGGCCGTTGCCGGATTCCGGCCAGGGTATTTCCGCCGTGATTTTCGTCAGACCGTCTGGGAAGTTCAAACCCTTCTCCGGATCGATAATACCCAGGCTCCCGGCAAACCAATTATGATGAGCCGAACCGGTAAACATGACCCGTTGACTGCCGGGTATCGGACGGGCGTCTTTCAACAGATCGGGCCAGACGCTCTGATTCCCCCAGAGCGTCATCGGACGCGTACCGTCCGGATTCATCGTCCAGAGCGACTGGACTCGCCAGAGCGGTTTGTCGGTGTATTCCCAGCGCGTATAAATAACGCGACCGTCGTTAAGTAACGCCGGCAGATAATCCGGCTCGTTATTGCGCGAAATGATGTACATGTTCTTGCCGGTCCGATCGCAACGCGTAATAACGAAGGAGTTTGTCGGCGGCATACAACGTACGTAGTTATGGCCCCGCGTACTGGCAAAGAGAAGGTGCTCGCCGTCCGGCAGATAGATGGGATCGACGTCATCATAAATCCCGTCGGTAATCTGGTGCAGACCAGAGCCGTCCACGTTGATTTCATAGATATGAAAATTCTTCTCATTCGCCGGCTTGAAGGAAAACAGAACTTGTTTCGCATTGAAGGACAGATCCGGACGCCAGAAGGTCCCATGCAGCGGTTCTTGAGGCATCAGTTTGGTAACATGCCCCTGGGGGGATAAGCCTGCCAGGATCAGCAATCGTCCCCCCGGAACGGCCATATAGCCCAACCGGTGGCGCGTTTCGTGCCGCCATTCCGATCCTTGCGGAAACGGCACGTCCACAAACAGAACGCTATCGAAGTCGATTACCGGATTCTTGAATATAATACGGCGCTTCACCTGACGAACGGCGAAATACAACTCTTGATCGGAGCTATTGAGTGACTCCGCCCGATGTTCCAATTCTTTCAACTGGGAGTATTCCCGCGTAAAATTTACTTCGCCTGAAAAGTTCTTTTGAATTCGATTCGCAATTTGGCGCGCCCAGGCGATCTCGTTTGTAATCGCCTCTTTGGTCGGCCGGGAATCCGCCTGGTGCAGCCAATCCTCCCTTAATGTCTCCACCGCTTCCTCGGGAGTCAGATCTCGTGTTTCCGGTGTGTAGGGTTTGACGTACGGCGCCACGGCCTCATGCTGTACCGGACGATAGATTATGGATTTACCGGCCTGCAATATAAAATCAATCCATTCGGGCGCAAATGTACCCTCTTCTCCCAGCGCTTTAAGTTTCTTATATTGTTCCTCCAGGATTTGGAGGTCGTCCCATTTTTTTCGTTGGTTAGGAGTCAGTTTTGCCCATTGCGTTTCGGTGAGGGGTTTGTACTCCGTCAAGAGATTATACAGCCTCTCGGCCTGTTGATGATTCCAGGAATTATCCTTGGCATTCAGATAGTGAATGGGCTGTGAGGCGGTAAACTCGATGAACTGCTTATACGCATGCTCAAATTTTACCATCAGCCTGATCTTGAGATCGTTTGCCGACATGCGAGACAGACGGATATGATTCTTCTGCAAATTCTTGCGTATCGCAGCAAGCGTTTCCGCAAAGGTTGATTTTTCTACATAGATTTCTTTTAATTGTTGTGCTCGTTGTTTCGCCTGCTCCAGCAGTACCTTGACGCCGTCGTTATACAACGTCGCAATCTGGCTGCTGTGT
This sequence comes from uncultured Pirellulales bacterium, assembly GCA_964574885.1. Taxonomy (GTDB): domain Bacteria; phylum Planctomycetota; class Phycisphaerae; order Sedimentisphaerales; family SM23-30; genus JAFGFX01. Next base: position 3,200 of record CAZNQT010000134.1, on the reverse strand, counting down.
AACGCTGCCTCGTATATGCGCAGGTCGTCAATGCCTCCCTGGAAAAATTCACCGCCGCCGTTTAACGATCCGATATAGGCTGGCGCCGCTCCGCCTGACAGAATTGCCCCCGGATATTCCAGGGAATCGATTTCCTTGCCGTCGAGATAGATTCGCATATGCACGCCGTCGAATGTGCCGGCCGCGTGGTGCCATTGCCCATCCTGGAGTAAAACCGGGCTTACAGAAGCATCCAGTTCCCGATAGCCCCTGCCGCAGATGTGCAGTCCGAGCGACAAAATGGAACCGTTGGCCTGAAACGAAAACAAGATACGCCTGTCGCCGTCTTCTTTGCGGAATATCTCACGGTAACTGGATAATTTCTCCGGCTGAACCCACGCCGTCAAGGTAATGGCCCGGAGGTGGGTGAAATCCTCATTGGGGGGAACTGCCAGTGCGTACCGACCGGTAAAATATAATGCCTTGCCAAACACCCCTTCGCTTCGATTCAACGTTTCCCCATATCGCTTACCCAACTTCGCGTCGTTTTTGTGAGCAGATGAATCGGCGCAGATGTCACCGGCTTCCTCATCAAATGCCCAGTGGGCAATCAAATCCTGCTGCTCGATGCCAGCTTGTACTGGATCTGCCCAACTCAGTCTTATCTGACAAAATGACAGAATAAGAATTCCCATCAGATAGTATTCTATGGTTTTCTTCGTAATCATTCTTATTCCTAAGGGGGGAGCCAAACAACCATAAGGAATTGCTTGTTATCTCTCACAAAGCCTTTCAAAGGAGGCGCCTAAGAAATGATTATAACGGATCTTAAGTTATTTTCAAGGTCATAAGATTACTGTCATTTTCTTCTGTGTTTCATTGGCAGATTGAAATATCTCAATACTGGTGAGTGTTGGGCCTGCCAAAACTAGTTTTTACCATTCTGGGAAACTTGTGAAACAAATAGAGTGGTCAACCGTCATATATATAGCAGGGGGGGAATTCCGGGGTGATATTATAGTAAGATGGTAGAAGTTTAGAGTAGGTACAGTAGAGAGATAAGTTGAGCTAGGATAAATATGTCGGATAGTAGGGTGAGCAGGAGAATATTTGCCCGAGATTTGGTAGGCCCAAATTTTACGCGGTCTTGTGCACAAAAGAATAATATTGGCGTAAATAATATAGAAATTCTGAGATTTTTTTGCTTTTCACAGGGATTTCGTGAGGGGTTAGCTAAACAATCGAGATTTTGATTTGTCCTAGAATTAGCTGCGACAAGATTTTATGAACGATAAGGATAAAAACCTGACAATTAACAACAAAAGCAACTAAATGCTTGATTTTTCCGCCAAAAAGCGGTATAGTAGGCAATCTATGGCAAACACAGCCACCAAAAAACGCTCCAGTAAGCGTACCGAGACCAACAAAAACGGCAAAAATAGCAAGGGCAAGCGAACCAGGGCCATATCTACCTATAAAGCGGCTTTGGATTTTTTGTTCAGTAACACTAACTATGAGTCTGTCAAGAGGTTACGGTACAATGTGGACACGTTTAGCCTGGACCGGATGAACCGTCTGCTCCGAGGCGTGGGGAATCCCCATAAAAAGCTGGCGGCGGTTCACGTCGCCGGCAGCAAGGGAAAAGGCTCTACCTGCACGATGCTGGCGGAGATGCTGATCCAAAACGGCTACAAGGTGGGGCTCTATACCTCTCCGCATGTGCTGGACCTCAGGGAACGGATCGTAGTGAACCACCAGATCATCAGCGAAGCGGCCATGGTACGAGCCGTGAAAAAGGTCGCTCCGATGGTGAAGAAGATGGCAGACGATCCGCCCACCTTTTTTGAGATATTGACGGCGATCGCGTTTCTGCATTTTTTAGCAACCAATGTGGATATTGCCGTCGTGGAGACGGGACTGGGCGGTCGTCTGGATAGTACCAACGTGATCGTCCCGGAAGCAGTCGGTATCACCAATATCAGTATCGATCATCAACACCAGTTGGGGGAAACGATAAGCAAGATCGCCCGGGAAAAGGCAGGGATCTTCAAAGAGGGGATTCCGGCGGTTTCGGTGATGCAGGAACCGGAAACGATGCGGGTACTGCGCAGCGAAGCGAACAAAGCCGGCGCGCCCCTGCGATTTACCGGCAAAGATATAGATTTTTCGTACCGGTTCGAGTCGTCCCGGCAATTGGGGCCGCATAACCGGGTATGTCTGACGACGAACGAAAGTAACTTTCAGCATTTGCCCGTTCCGCTGCTGGGGGAGCACCAGGCAATCAACTGCGGTTTGGCGTTGTCGCTTTTGGATTGCCTGAAGATACGGGGATATGAAATTAGCGATGAAAAGGCCATCCAGGGATTGGCAAAGACCAAGATTTCCGGTCGCATGGAGATCGTCCATGAAAATCCTCGGGTCGTGGTGGATGGCGCGCATAATGCGGCGAGCATCCGGGCGTGCGTGCAGGCGACCGGACAGCATATCCCCTATGACTCGATGGTAGTGATCTTCGGCTGCTGCGAGGATAAGGACGTCGCCGGGATGCTGGAACAGTTACAGTATGGAGCGGATAAGGTGATCTTCACCCGGGTGAAATCCCCCCGGTCGATGTATCCGGAAGATCTGGCCCAGCAGTACACGGAGCTGTGCGGCAAGATGTGTCAGACGTCAGTCAATCTGCGAGAGGCGCTGCAAGCGGCGCGAACGGCAATCACGACCGGCGATCTGATCTGCGTTACCGGCAGTTTCTATCTGGTCGGCGAAGCCAAGAAACTCTTCAAAAACGGCGATATGCCGTTGTAATGGAATCAGGGTCTAGGGTTCAGGGTAAGAAAAAAGTGGTCATGGTCAGGAAGAGAAGATAGCGGGTAGCGTAGAGTGGACCGGAAGAAGTTTCAGATTGAAAGGGGGAGAGTAGTTTTTTTTAGCCACAGAGGCTACGAGGCGATCGAGCCGCAACCAAATCATCTCATGCAAAGGCGCGAAGACGCAAAGTAGAAATTCAGATACAAATGGCGGGCACGGCCCGCCCTACGGTTCTGTTAACCGTGGACTGTGAACTTTTTTCTCAGCCGCAGGGAACGACGCCTCGGTCGCTGATTTCGCCCCTTACTCGTCGGCCAACCCAGAAAAAAAGAAAGGAAAACAACATCAATAATAGGTGACTGTCCCGAATGGCGGTCCGTTAAGCACAATATTTTTTCCTCCACTCTTTTCTT
>CAZNQT010000133.1:0-9988 GCA_964574885.1 uncultured Pirellulales bacterium | reverse complement strand
CATGCGTTCCCAGAGAATTTCCACTTCGGCGAGATGCTCGGATTTTTTTCCGTCCGACAGGGTGTGGATTCCATCGATCTGATACGCAGGACTCGTCGGGGAGGCTTTTACGCGACCCGTTAAACGGGCATGGAATCGGCGCAGGTTCAGGCAACCCAGACGAACGCCGGTATAGAGTTCCAGGCCGATGAACAGTACGGAAGCCAAGGCCATGGTATAACCGGATTCGGTTTGACATAGATACGCCATACCGGCACAAAGGACGGCCATCAACCATAATACCATCGATACCTGTCGTATGCTTAAGCCCAGACGACGAAGGCAGTGATGGATGTGCTTATGATCGCCCAGGGCCATAGATTCGGCCTTGCTGTATCGTCGTAATATCGACAAGAAGGCATCGAACACAGGCAGGCTCAGCACGATACCCGCGGCGGGTAACTGAAACACGCCGGCAGCGGTGGCGGTTTCAATGGCCAGAGCGCCGAGGAGAAGTCCCATGAGTTGCGATCCGCTGTCTCCGAGGAAGATACAAGCGGGTTTGATGTTGAAAACGACAACGGCCAGGAGGGCGCCCGCCACGATCAGCGAACCCAAGGCGGGGCCATAAGCGCCATTGGCCCAACCGAGACCCGCCAATGCCAAAGCGATTACCACGCCGATCCCGGAAGCCAAACCATCCAAACCATCAATGAAATTAAAGGCGTTGCAGCTTCCCACCAGCCAAAACAGGGTGAAGGGAATGGCCATCATTCCCAAGGACGTTTCGAAGACGCCGAAGAAGCCAAAGCGACGGATAACGATGCCCGAACTGATCAAGGCCATAGAGGCCATAATCTGAAAAATTAGTTTGGTTCGAGGGGCGACTCGACGAAGGTCATCGCTGATCCCCATACACATAATAATGAAACCCGCCGCCAGCAGTGCGTACCAGGAAAAGCGCCACCCGTATCGACCGAGCGTATTTTCGGACAAGGGTTGAATTACGAAAAAGAGCAACAGAGCTCCGAGGAGGATAGCAGTGAAGAGCGGCGCGCCGCCTAAGGTGGCGGTGGGACGAACATGACATTTGAGGGTGCCGTCCGGTTTGTCCATGGCGCCGAGACGCCGGCTTAACCGACACATACCGGACACCAGAATGATCCCGACGACACATGTCGCCAGAAATATCGATCCTCCGGTCAAGAGGAATAATTGCCACTGCAATGTTGCTATCATTCTTATCTCCTTACGCTTCCCTGCTGTAGCTGCCAGAGACTCCTCTCTGGAATTCCCACTGACCGTTCTAAACCCCAAGGATCGGACAATCTCATTCCGTCGTCCGAAAAAGTAACCTTAATTCTTCACAGCCTCTCTTTTGGTTTCCGATTTTAGCGGTTTCTCCGCGTAGTTGTTTTCGATCACGCCGAGACAGACGGCCCCACACAGTTCGACCTGTACCTCAGCGCCGTGAATTTCGTCAGGATGTTCGCTGCCGTTGGTGACGCACAATCCCTTCCCGGTGACCGCCAGAAGCGATTTGGTCAGAGCCTGCTGTACCGCGCCGGCGTCGTAAATCACCCAGTCAAACCGTTCCCGAAGTTCGTTATACAGCCATTCCACCTGTGCGGGAGTATATTCATCGACGATCGGTTCGCTGTTACGATTCGCCAGGACGGCAAGGTTGGCGGTCTCCGTATCATACAGGGCCTGATCCAGTTGCGTAACGTCCATGAGAACGTCCTGGATATCCGGTTGATTTTTCTTCAATTTGACATTAAAGGCGCGATGGAGGGACGGTCGGGAGGTGTTCGCTTCCACGAGCGCCACCCTTCGTCCGGCTCGTGCCAGTAGTTGTGCCAAATTACTGGCACACGTGGTTTTCCCGCTCCGGGGTAAAACACTGGTGACGACGAGGTTTTGCCTGGTTTGTCCGAAGCGCGACAGCAGATTGCTGCTGAGCTCCCGAAACGTTTCGGCCGCGACACAACTGGGATCGATATGGATGATCCGGCAGCGACTGGCAAAAGCAAATTCGCTATCGCTTTGGCCGCCCAGTTCGATGTTTTGAATTTGGGCGAGAGTCGAGTAGCTGTACTCGTCGGTGTGTTTGCTCGGTTCCGTCTCCCAGGCTCGAATGGTTTCTCCCGGACCGGCAGACGCCGAAGCGGTCCGCGGGTCGTTCTGGCCCGGCCAGAGGATCCAAGGCATGGAACCGGAGGGAGCCAGATACGCCGGCAGGGGTGCATGTTTAGGCGTATCGGAGGGACCGGTAGAAAACCGTTCCAGGACGAAGACGAATCCAATGCTAAAGGCCAAACCCAGCAAGAGTATCGAAGCGGCCTGGTGGGCTTTACTCAATCCCGTGGGCAGACGCGGGGAGCGGGCGGCATCCACGATGCTCACGGGCGAGGCGCTGATCCCTTCCTGCAAAGAAAACTGCCGCAGCTTCTCCTGGCAATCCATTTTAAAGCCTTGCAAGGTTTCCAACTGGGTCAGCATTTTTTGATATTGCTGATGCCGAGCCGTCATTTTTACGCCGATTTCTTTTTGACCACTCAACATCTGCTGCAGGGATTCTTCCTGTTTGACGCTGGCGGCATAGGCCTTGGTGGTATCCTCAAAAAATCCCTGCAGGCGATTTTGTTTTTTCTCCAATAGTTTGGTTTGTAGTTCCGCGATCCGCAGACGAGTATTGCGCAGTTTGATATGTCCCGGCAGATACGCATGGGCCATCCGGGCCTCCTCTTTTTCCAGGGCGGTAAGCTCTTGCTGGTACGAACGAATGGTCGGATCGTTTGTGATCTCCGGAATCGCACTATCCGGATCGGCTAAACCTCTGCCGCTGGAAAGCATGGTCTTATACTTGTCCCGCTGGGCTTCGAGCTGAAGTCGCTGCATTTGGGTCTGCGTAAGTTCGTTTTCGATCCGGGCGATACGACTTTCCACGGCATTTACAGCGCTGTCGGCGCCGGTGATCAGATTTTCCTGCCGGAAACGTCGGATATTCTCCTCCAGTTGAGCAATTTGCTCGTCATACTGTTCAATCGTTTCATTCACCTTCTCGATCAGTTGTTCGTTCATGGCCTGTCGAGCCCGCGTGGAGATTTCGATATAGGCCGAAGCAATTTGATTGGCGATCGAGGCGGCCTTCGAACCGGATTCCGCCGTGGCGATGATATCGATCAAACGCGATCCGGGTACGGGCTGCACTTTCACGGCATCCCGTAGTTGCTGAATGCCTTCATCGCTATAGGTCCAATATCCCCCGGACATATTGAGTTTTTCCGCGGCCTTCGCCAGCACCGGGCGGCTCTGGAGCAAAATGCACTGGGTGCTGAAGTAGCCGCGATCATCGGTCGGACCGGGATCGGTCATCCCGCTGATCCGGGGTTGATCTTTCGTCAACTGTACACGGGTAATGGCCCGATATTTGGGCCGGCGCAACGATATCGCCGCAAACGCGATTCCACAGATCAACAGCAGGCAGCCGAATAACTGCCAACGCCGTTTGACTAACACACGAAGCGGATTCGGATTGTGCCGATCCGACTTTGGCTGCGGAGTCTCGCCGTTTAGCTCGGTCATATCCTTTCGGTCATTTCTGGCGTTCATGATCTTTGCCGCATCCCATTTTCCACCGACCTCTTTCTCGCCGCGAAGCCAGAAAGTCCCAAAACTCAGGTTAATCCCTAACTACAGGTGCCTTGTTTCGTATGTACGGGTAATTTAATCAGTTACTATATCCTCTTTGGGGCCACCCCATTTCCGAACCGGCGTCATAGGTGGCATCCACGCCGACGATGACGCCGCGACGGATCAGCTTATCTATATCGTCAAAGAATTTTTTCACCGGATCCGCCGGAACGATCACGGTATCGTTCTGCACCAGGAGGATATTGGGTTGTTTGCCCCGACGAATGTCTTTAAGATTGATTTTGATTTCCTTTTCCTCGCCTTCGGGCGTCCGTCGCAGTATCTTACATTTTTTCTCGTCTGCAATGTTCGTGAGATTGCCGGAGGTGGCGATCATCTGCATTATCGTCAGGGGACGCCGGAACGTTTTGGCCCCGGGCTGCTTCACTTCACCGGAAACATAGACCACTCCGTCCGCGCCGGGCGGAACCTGGATAACGTCCCCGGGATACACAACAGGATTCACCTGTTCGTCCGGTTTGCCATACAACCTCGCAATGGATACCCGTTCGCGAAGAGGTTGTGAGTGTTCGGTGCGTGGCTGCCAGGCCACGTGCGTCAGTAACGGAGGAGTCGATTCCCCCGGGATATAAGCGCCCCGGAGGATTTCGATGTCGGGTGAGGCGTTCGCTTGAATGCCGCCCGCATCGCTGATCACGTCCATCAGATACGCGCTATCGGTCTTGAGCGCCACCGACCCGGGCCGGCCCACGGCGCCGAGTACCATGACGTGTTTGCTGCCGTACTCCTGGATGCTGATATCGACTCGGGGATCGCGGATGAATTCCTTACCCAGTCGCAGGATGAGTTCGCTCTGTAGTTGGGAACAGGTAAGGCCCGCGGCCTGCACGTGGTTCAACAAAGGAAGATAGATCTGGCCGCGACGATCCACCGGTTGAATCAGCACGGCTTCTTTCTCCAGTTCGGTAAGTTGGAAAATCTTGATCTGGAGTATGTCGCCCGATCCGATATGATAGGTGTGAATAACGCGAGGCGCCGGCCGGGACACGATAGAACTCAGTTCATCAGACCGGGTTTGGTTGTGTACCGTGCGTGTGGGTGGAGTGCTGCTCGGATCCGGGATCTGAGTATTCGGACGTTGAGGCCCCTGTGCCTCCGCAAGGTCAGGATTCTGATGCATACGACCGGAATAGGTAATTTTGTACACCCGCGTAGGTCTCTGCGAGCACCCGCTGCCGACGTGCATCAGTAAGACGCCGACGAGCATAACGGCTATATCGATGTTTCGTATGTTTCGTTGCGTACCCATATGCGTTACGCCTTCCTCAAAATCTCCTCTATCTATTTGTCGTATTTGGCTCACGTCTTTCGAGGAACCATCCTTTCTGCGAACTCTCTTCGCTTGGGGCCATATCGACAGAGATTTTACGTGTCGTGACATAAATCATCATTGCGCGATCTGGGCAAACCAGGTAATATAATCAGATTCTGCCGATTGCACCGAACTCATGACTCTTTCGGATTAGGATAGTTATGAACCGTTATCGGACCCGCCGCCTGGCGCTTTCCCGGCCGGCGGACGTCGGTCGAGGGGAAATGACCCGAGATAGAATCTGCAAGGATTGACTGCCCTAGTGCTGAAATCACGAAAAACCAAGCCTAAGATACCACTGGCTGTAAGCAGCCTCCTGCCGACAACAGCACATTAGGAGCCACGCGGGACTCAGCCCCGCTTTACGACATATCTAATTATCGGCTGTGATCCGGAGATTTCGTGACCGAGAATCGCAGGGAGAAATGGGCGAAAATAAGACGTGGATAAAATCAAAAAAAATCTCGCCAACGCCCTATAACTAGTGTACTAGGGCTTAAGAATAATCGGAAGTTGGGATGGCTGGTGGATAGGGAATGCGGTTGATAAAGGTGGGGAGAAGTATTCGAGTAGAATTTATTCCCGCCAGGGCGATTTTCGGACGACGGCGGGTGGCAGAACGAAGGCGTCGCGGTTGCCCCGGACGAGTCCGATGAGACGCTGTCGGGCCGGAAACCACTTCACACGCTGACGATGCGGCGCTGCCGGCCAATTCAACTGACCGGGCATTTGTTTTCCCCCCTCGGGATCCATATCGTTTGGCGCGATTATTTCCCGGGAATCCGCCTGTGACGCCGTGGGCGTTAAGGTGGCGGGATGGGTTCCTGCCCTGCATCGTTTTTTACGAAATCTGCCGAATATCATACTTTCGATTCCTGCCTATGGAGTCTCTTAACACTCCTTTGTAATGCTCATATCGGAAAGCGATAACACCGACTTTGCTCAAACCTCGCCACGGATCCATGTTTTATACAAAATGCGCTTTCGCGGATAGGAGTAATGGGGAAAATCGTTACAAGTATATCAAGTAGCTATATCGCCTTTAAGTCCGAGTTCTTCGGCGGCGTCCCGCATACCCAGGATGGTATCGGTAATCAGGTCCGTCAGTTCCACATTCAGCATGGCAGCGCCTTTTTCGATGAGTTCGCGGTCCACGCCGGCGGCGAAGCGTTTATCCTTCCACTTTTTCTTAACGGATTTGGCGGTCAGATCCAGGATGCTTTTCGAGGGTCGGACGAGCACCGCCGCAACGATCAGACCGGTCAACTCGTCGATCGTGTATAGGACCTTTTCGAGGTCCGTTTGCGGTTCGACGTCGGTGCAGATCCCCCACCCATGGGAGACGACGGCGCGGATGTACTCTTCCGGCCAACCACGTTCATGCAGGATTTCTGCCGTCTTTTTACAATGCTGCTCCGGATATTTTTCGTAATCCAGGTCGTGGATGAGTCCGATCACGCCCCATGTTTCCTCCTCCTCGCCGTATTTGCGGGCCATATAACGCATGACGGCTTCGACTGCCAACGCGTGTTTGATCAATCCCTCGTTCTGATTGAATTCCTGTAATACGGCCATGGCTTCTTCGCGACTGGGTACTTTATCGGTCATAATTCAGACTCCGATTCATCTTGCTACTTGAACGGGATAGCATCATAATAAAAATTGGCTCGCAAGGAAATAAAAAATCCGGACTGATGATACGATAGGAGAAGACTGATCATGGTGGTAACCGAGCAGATCAAGGTCAGGACGAAAGGGAATTGTGACATTATCAATATCACCGACCAGGTGAGCAGGGCGATTTCACAATCGAAATTGAATAACGGCGCCGCCACGGTGTTCAACGTAGGTTCGACCGCAGGCGTTACGACGGTCGAATTCGAGCCGGGCCTGGTCCATCGCGACCTGGCCGTAGCCTTTGAACGGATCGCGCCGCAGTCGGAATACTACGAGCACGAACAAACATGGCACGACGACAACGGGCACGCGCACGTCCGGGCGTCACTGCTAGGTCCGTCACTGGTCGTGCCGTTCGTGGATGGTCAACCAACCCTGGGTACTTGGCAGCAAATCATCCTTATTGATTTCGATACCCGCGCTCGTACTCGAACCGTGATTTGCCAAATTATGGGAGAATGAAGAGGTGAGACATGATTCTTACGGAGCGATTTGATACCGCGTTGGTTTTTGCCAGCCAGTGGCATCGCAAGCAGATGCGCAAGGGCAAAGACGTCCCTTATATATCCCATCTGCTGGGCGTAGCGGCCATTGTGCTGGAATTCGGCGGGGAGGAGGACCAAGCCATCGCCGCCTTATTACACGATGCTATTGAAGATCAAGGCGGTATCGAAACCGGTCGGGCCATCCGCGCTAAGTTTGGCGACCGCGTCGCGGATATCGTCGAAGGCTGTACGGATTCCTTCACCGACCCCAGACCTCCCTGGCGCGAACGCAAGGAATACTATCTATCTCACCTCCAAGAAGTGGATCGCGCCACGCTATTGGTCTCCGCCGCCGACAAACTTTATAACGTCAGTACCATTGTCAAAGATTATCGTTCCCAGTACGATCGGGTATGGGATCATTTTACGGCCAGTAAACCAGAAGTGCTTTGGTACTATCGCTCATTGGTGGAGGCCTTTCGCGCTCGTCCGGAACACCCTGTGTTGCTGGTGAACGAACTCGACCGCGTGGTTACGGAATTGGAATCCCTTGCTGGAAAACCAAGTCCTACCGAATGAGTCCTATATCGAAATAGATTACTTGTATCCGACAACGTTTTTCGGTAGGATAACAATGTACAAACACATAATGTTTTATAGCGTTGATAATCCGGGTGGCAGCCACCGAGTCTGCGAGGTGGATGGCGACTACCAACATCCGGGTGGCGCCGCCAAGCGAGTCTGCGAGCTTGGGGGTGGATGGAATCGAATCTGGAGGATGTATGATGTCTGATCAGCCAATCAATCGACGGGAATTTATACAGGATGCAGCCATAGGCGCCGCGGGGGTAGCGGCGGGAATGGGAGCGGCCAACCAGGCGTTAGCCAAACCCATCAGTCAATCCAAATCCAAAATTCTCTGTTACAACGAGAATATGGAATATCGCCGACTCGGCAAGACCAACCTCATGGTCTCAGCCGTCTGCCTGGGCGGACACTGGAAACGCGTTAATGTCATGAAGCAGGACTTCGACCGAAACCGCCTCGAAGTGGTCAACCGCTGCATGGAAGTCGGCATCAATTATATTGACGCCTGCTGTCGTCCGGAAGTGCTGGCCTACTGCAAAGCCCTCAAGGGGCGTCGGGACAAGATGTATATGGCCCTGTCCTACTGCGGTAAGGAAACCCGCGACCCCAATTATCGCACCGCCAAAAAGTTATTAGGAAGCCTGGACAGCCTCTTACAAGAATCGAAGCAGGAATACACCGACCTGTGGCGGATTACCTGCTACGAACCCGGCGGCAAGCACACCTTTAACACATCGTTAGAGATAATCGAAGCCCTGGAGACCGCCAAGAAGCAGGGTAAGGCGCGATTCATTGGCTACAGCTCGCACGACCGACGCTGGCATAAAATGATGATCGAGCAGTTCCCCCAGATCGAGGTGATTCTGTTCCCCTACACCGCCAGGAGTAAAACCCTCCCGACGGACAGCGTCTTCGAAGCCATCAAAAAATGCGACGTCGGCGTCTTCGGGATCAAACCCTTTGCCAGTAACTCTTTGTTCAAAGGCAACAGTGCACCGAACGATCCGAACCGCGAAGAAGACGACCGCCGCGCCCGGTTGGCCATTCGCTACATCCTGCAGAATCCCGCCATCACCGCTCCGATCCCCGGCCTGATTAGTATTCCGCAGGTGGACAACATGGCCAAGGCCATCATGGAACGTAAACAACACGATCTGGCCCAGGCGGAAAAAGAAGAACTTCATCTCGCCATGGATGAAGCCTGGAACAAACTCCCCGCTCACTACCAATGGCTCAAACAATGGGAATACGTGTAACAGTAAAATGACGAATGACGAAATCCGAATGACGAATCAATGACGAATAACGAATTCCGAATAAAGTAGGACGGGTGCCATGCTCACGCTTGCGTGAGCATGCGTAATATCATAGGAGGATATGCCCTATAAGGGCGGGTGACATACCTACTCGAAGCTTAGGCATGTCTATCCCTGTAAGGGCGACATTATAACGAAAACATGAATTCACATACGCGCAGACAGTTCCTGAAAACAGCAGGATTAATCACCACAGGATTAGCCGCATCCGGCTTACAGACCTGGGCGAAGGAAGAAAGCAAACCAATTCCCAAAAAACCTTGGCGGATGAAGCTGTCCACCTCGTCGATTCATTTTATGCAACTGCCCATCGAGCAGGCGTGTGAGCAGATCGCGAAGTTAGGTTTTGAAGCGATAGATATCTGGTCGGCGCACGAAGGCTGTCCCCACCTGGATGACGTGTTAAAGCGTCTAAAACCGCAGGAACTTCAAAAACTCCTGCAAAAACATAAGCTCAAACTATGCGCGTTCAGCGTCTATCGCGGCGGGTATCAAAAATACGCTGAACTATTAGGAAAGGTCGGCGGCGGCGTGGCCGTCCGCGGCAGTACCGGCCCCTGCAAACCTCAGGAATTAATCCCCAAAATGAAACAGTTCCTGGAAACGCTCAAACCGCTGACGGAACTGGCGGAAAAATATAATTCTTACCTGGCCATCGAAAACCACGGTAACGCCCTTTTGGATTCGCTCGATTCGTTCAAGGCCTTCGTGGATCTGAACCGATCCAATCGCCTGGGAATCGCCCTGGCGCCCTATCACCTGCAAACCATCAAAGCCTCGGTTCCCGAAGTAATTCGTATCATCGGTAAACAGTTATTCTTTTTCTATGCCTGGCAGCACTCACCGGACGCGAAACAACTGCCCGGCGTCGGCCCGACGGATATGACGCCTTGGCTCCAAGCACTGGCCGACAT
>CAZNQT010000132.1:0-10034 GCA_964574885.1 uncultured Pirellulales bacterium | reverse complement strand
GGACACGAGTCTAGGGGACGGTACAACAGTTACCCTGGGATTGTCGGGTGAGGTGGACGCAACTATCGACTGGGGAGACAGCAGCAATCCTAAACATGTAACTACACCCGGCCCGCATAAACACAACTACGGCATCAATGGGACCTACACCGTCTCGGTTATCGGCAGCGTGACGGCGTACAACAGCTATCACAACGGCGGTGCGGTTTCCGAGCGTCGAAAGCTGGTGAGTGTTGATAAGTGGGGGCATCTAGGTTTCACCAGTATGAAGTATGCATTCGATTATTGCGAGAACCTCTTTTCGTTACCGGCTACTTTTAACGGTCTGGAAGCCGTCACCAACATGAGTAATATGTTTCAAGGTGCATCAGCGTTCAACCAGGATATTGGAGGCTGGAATACCTCGAACGTTACCGACATGAATCATATGTTCGCCGATGCGTCGTCGTTCAATCAGGACATCGGCGGGTGGGATACCTCGAACGTCACCGACATGAGCTATATGTTCGCCGGTGCGACCGCGTTTAACCAGGACATCGGCGGTTGGGATACCTCGAATGTCACCGACATGAGTTCTATGTTCTATTATGCATCGGCGTTCGACCAGGATATAGGTGACTGGGATACCTCCAGAGTCACCGACATGAGCGGGATGTTCGCAACTGCGGACTCGTTTAACAGTTACATCGGGGGCTGGGATACCTCCAGCGTCACCAGCATGAGAAGTATGTTCAACAATGCCTCGGCTTTCAATCAGGACATCGGGGGCTGGGATACCTCCAGCGTCACCGACATGTATGCCATGTTCTATGGTGCGTCGTCGTTCAATCAGGTTATTAGCGGTTGGGATACCTCCAACGTTACCAGCATGTATAGAATGTTTTGCGATGCGTTGGCGTTCAATCAGGATATCGGGGGCTGGGATACCTCCAGCGTCACTGACATGAGTTATATGTTCTACAATGCATCGTCGTTCAACCAAGCCATCGGAGGCTGGGATACCTCCAGCGTTACCAGCATGTACAGAATGTTCGAGCGAGCGGCTTCGTTTAATCGGGACATTGGCGGCTGGGATACCTCCGGCGTCACCAACATGAGTGGTATGTTCGAAAGTGCTTCGTCGTTCAACGGTGACATTAGCGGCTGGGATACCTCGAATGTCATCTTAATGGGCTTGATGTTTCGCAATGCGTCGGCATTCAACCAGGACATCGGCGGCTGGGATACCTCCAGTGTCACCAGTATGAGCGGTATGTTCCACTTTGCGTCGTCGTTCAACCAGGATATCGGCGGCTGGGATACCTCCAACGTCAACCACATGTACTATATGTTCAGTTGGACGTCATCGTTTAACCAGGACCTGTCCGGCTGGTGCGTCGAGTTGATTGATGAGGAGCCGACTTATTTCGATTACGGCGCCAGCAGTTGGACGCTGCCTAACTCGCGGCCCCGGTGGGGGGATGATTGTCCGTGAGCTTTAATTTCGGTTTCTGGTCTCTGGTTTCTGGTCTCTGGTTTCTGGTTCAATGTTCAATGTTTTAGATCCTTCGCTGTGCTCAGGATGACAAAAAGTGAATGGGTAGATGGGTAAATGAGTAAATGGGTGGATGAGTAATCAGCATGCTCACGCAAGCGTGAGCATGGCACCCATCGAAAAAGCACAGCCGAGGGCGGCTGTGCCACATATTCATTATTTGCCTGGTCGCTGGCGCTTCCGGCTCATTGGTATTCGTCCCCTTGTTGCCACAGGGGGCTATTAGGGGCGACCACATAGGGGCGCCCCTACGGTATTGATTCAGTAGCACAGGGTGATCGACCTCCGGTTGACACACTACAAAGCGCCTGATGCGTATTTTTAATCGCGTCAGGTCATAATGAGACGGCGGGCGTTTTTGATGAACAGGACGGAGGATTGCGTGCCGGTGAGGAGATTGGCAAGCTGCCAGGCGTCCTCCAATTTCGTTACGGTGGTGAGATACGTACCTTTCAACTGACGGGCGACCTTCGGACAAGTGACCAGGATGACTTTGGCATTTTTTTGGGCGATGGAATGAGCCAAAATGTTGGCGCCATGAGCGCCCAAGCTGAATTGTTTACGATCGCGGACATCGCGAACGACTTCCAAGGGAGTTTTGTTACGTAGCCACTCGATGAAGGTGGGTTCGGCGCCAAGGCCATCGCGGCATTCGGCGCACATAATGATAACGCCATTGCGACGTACGGCGTCGAGGGCAGGAATAATAGCCTTTTTACCCTGGACAAGGTTACAATCATAAGGTGCGGGACCGGGAGAGGCGATAATAATGTCGGCCTGTTTTTTGCGCACGGAATACATCGGCTTACAGAGATTACAGGCATGGCGATGGGCCTTGAAGGTATGACCGGCAATAATGCGGGTGAATTCATCATGCGGTCCGCAAATCGCATACACAATGAAATGTAAAGGTAATTTACGAGCGAACTCTTCGGCGTCATCGCTGAGAGGATTGCCTTTGAGTCTGCCGATTCTGGTATCCGGATGCGTGAGATAAAAATGGTTATTATCGATGGATTGATGATGGGCCAAGCCGGGCAGCAGGAGCTTGCGTCCCCCGGAAAACCCACAGAGATACGAGGGTTCAATAATCCCGACGCCCATAACGATGTCATGCTTAAAAATTTCGCCGTTCACCCGAATGGGGGTACCCAAGCGCGTAACGCCTTTATGCACCATCCGTCGAGCGTTAAAGGGATCATGCTGGAGAATACGGCAGGCATTTACGATTCGGGCGCCGAGGTGGGTGCGAATTTCTTTTGCGGACATCCGGCGATGGCGGCCATGGGCAATGATGACCGTCACCGACAGATTCTCCTGCTCACATTGATCGAGAACCGGCAGGATCAACTCACGCGGAGAAGGGCGGGTGTGATTCACGGTGACGATTAACGCCGACTTCTTTCCTTTTAACAATGTCGCCAGAGGCGGGGATTGAAAGGGGCGTTGTAAGGATTTTCGCACGGCGGCCTGAACGTCGGAAACCGGTTTGACCGAGCGCGGAGTCAGCGTTCCGACAACGCGTTTGGCGGGGATGTCCAAAGAGAGAATTTTCTTGCCGTATTCGATTTGATAACGCATTTTCATGATCCTTACACTCAGAACCCATTCATAACGTAACCGCGTCAATGGTGTGCAATGCACACCCTACTTATCTCAGAAAACATTCATTATGCAACAGACGGTCATTATAGTTAGGGCAAGGTTTATACCCAATATATTTATCCTGTCATCCGCTGTTAATGTAAAGATCAAAATGTAAAATGCAACATTGAGGTGTTCGCTGCGCTCACAATTTTTATTTGATGAGATATCTCCGCCGAGGGCGGCGGAGCTACATGCTGCCATATAGTCGTGGATGGATCCCCCTCCTGGCGGAGGGGGCTTTTGGCGGTCTCACGCAACCAACTTCCGCATGAGCTCAGAGCCCCTCCTACGGAAACTTGTTACAATTTACGAATTCGGTTACAATCCTGTATTATAAACTTTGGAAACGGAAAGGAGAGTAAACGTGAAACAGAAATCCATCATTCTCATAAGTCTTATATCGATCCTCATCTTCTTTGCATCTGCGGAACCTTCGTTCGCACAGAAGGAACAGAAACCCAGAGCGGCGCGGTCGGTGCATCTGTGGTATGCGGCGCCAGAGGCAACGATTTTTTATAATGAAGTCACGGTGGAAGAATCGTATCCGGGGAGTTACTTCTGCGTATGTGGTTTTAATCACGGCTATTTCGGGATTCAGGAACTGATCCGGGGCGGGAACAAAGTGGTAATTTTTTCCGTATGGGATCCCGGCAAACAGAATAATCCCAACGCCGTGGAAGCGGAGAAACGGGTAAAGGTTCTGTACCAGGGAAAAGGAGTCAACATTTCCCGTTTCGGGAACGAGGGGACCGGGGGTAAGAGTATGTTTCCGTATGCATGGAAGATCGGGCAAACCTATAAGTGTCTGGTCAAGGCGACGGTCGAGGGAGATAAAACCACGTACGCCGCCTATTTTTATTTGAAGGAAACGCAGCAATGGAAGCATCTGGCGAGTTTTCAAACCATAACGAAGGGCGACCACTTGAAAGGCTATTATTCTTTCGTCGAGGATTTTTACCGGAATCGGGTCAGTGCCACGAAACGACGAAAGGCAAGGTACGGGAACGGTTGGGTACACACGGTATCCGGAGACTGGGTCGCCCTGACCCGGGCTACGTTCACGGCGGACAGGACTCCCACCCTGAATATTGATGCGGGCGTGGCAGAGAATGCCTTTTTTCTGGCCACGGGCGGGGATACCCAAAATCATCTGCCTTTACAGAGTAAACTCGCGCGCCTACCGGATGGATTGACTTTACCGGATTAAGGATTCTTATTTATCCGAGGTATTTACGAGTTCGAGATCGGCCAGATAGATGGCGGTAATCACCCGTCCGGTCGCATCTTTTTCATGGGATGAATACCAGGACATGAGAGCTCGATTGGGCCCCGTTTCGACGAAACCCGGGTAAGAGTTGTCGCCGCCGCTGGGCAGTTCCGCGAATTCATGGAGTTTGCCATTCGTGAACCAGCACATCGATGTTTTGGGGCCTCTGTCTTTGGTGAACTTACGACCTCCGACCACGTAACGATTTTGCCACCGGGCGAGCAACGGGCCGCCAATGTAGCGGTCGAGGTCCTTTCGCTCCCACTGGAGGTACGGTGGGCGTGATGTACAGAATTGGGCTTTGTCGCGTCCCCGTCGTGCGATGGTCAGTACGCGACCGTCGACTTCGAACAGAAAGGCTGTTTCGTCTCCATTGGTCTCCTGGAATAAGGCACATTTCCGCCAGATCAAACCGTCATCGCTTTCGAGCATCAGCGACTCGACGTTGCGGCCCTCGCCCTTGGGGCCGACGGCGAATCCGGCCTTGCGGCGACCACACAGGTACGCCTTGTCTCCGAAGGTTCCGGCCCGCCAGATGTAGTGACCGAACGTTCCTTCGAGCATTATCGGTGAGTTCCACTTTCGTCCATCCGGAGACCACGCCGCGTAACCGAGGTGCAGATTCAGGTCCCGATTGCGGGATGGATTTGGATTGTCGCCGCAATACCAGGCGCCGGTGTAGATAAAGAGCTTGCCTTTGAAGACGAGAAAGTGGGGATCGCGGGGATCGCGCTCAGGTACGCTAAAGCGATGAACCTGTTCCCAGCGCTTCGTGTCGTCACTTGCAAGTACGATGATCGAGGAGGTGGAGTGGACCATATGTCCATCGGGACAACTCCGGAACGTCAGATAGTAACGGTCGCGGAACCGGACCAGATCCGTAAATGCGTTGTGCTCGCCATTATGGAACACCCGCCGTACGTTTGAAACGCGGACTTCCGGCAGGTCGCTAACGGCCAAGGAGTCGGGTCGGGCGACCGGGCGAGTTTTAAGCTCAGCGGATAGATTTACCGGCCGCATTAGAGTCCCGCCTACGAACAACAAAACAGATAAATTTATTCTCCTAATCCAAGCTGACATATTTGTTCTCCTGAAGTCGAAACAATATTATAGTTTTTTCTATCCGTTCAAATATATACACTGAAAAATATATAACATGTACAAAATTAGTACGGATAAAGCACCTTTCGTAAAGATAAATTTTTAAAACCGGATTCGCCATGAGAAAAACACGTAATCCCTTTATATTCAAATACTTACAAGATTTCTGCGTTATCAGGATTTTTTATTGGACTTTTAAGGGCAACCCATTACACTCTTATAGGAGTGTTATAGGAGTGTAAAAAGATGCCATTGAAGACGAAGCCGGGTAATAGTAAGGTGACGATCAAGATTCCTCGACCTTTGTACGAGAAGATCGGGCAGGTGATCGACGAAAGTGGGTATGACTCGGTGACGGACTTCGTCGTGTATGTATTGCGGGATCTAGTGGCCAGCCATGGGATACGAGCGGAGATTGCTAACGGGGAGCAGGGGGACATGGATCGGGTCAAGCAGCGGCTGCGGGCGCTGGGATACCTGTAATAAGAAAGTAAATGGGTAAATGGGTAGATGAGTAAATGGGGAAAGAGTTCTCAGTGCTCAGTAAGAGAAGAAGCAGAAGAATAGAGGAGTGGATGAGTCAAGGGGAAGAAAGAAGTTGGTGAAATTTGAGGAAAGAAAAAAGACATCGCAGGTTACAACTGTTTTTAATTGCGGGATTGTTACTGGGTGGAACCATTAAGACTCTCAGTATCGCCCAGGAGGGTAAAACAAGCGGGCCCACGGACAAGTTAGATCCGCAGGTGGAGACACTGCTGCGTAAGGTGGACGCTTATCTAAGGGACCTGAAAAGTTTTGAAGTAGAGGTACACTTGCATGTGCAAGTCCGGCGCGGCGAAATTCAGCAAGAATTTCAGGAAACGGGCGAATTTGCGGTAGCCAGACCGAATCGAATTGCCTTTGTAACAAAAAAGGGTTTATTCAGCCCGACGGTGGTGTGCGACGGCACCTATACGGCGACCTTTTCGCCATCCCACCATCAATATGTAACTCGCCCGGCACCGAAGGACCTCGACGAATTATTTACGTTCGGCGTGGAAGCAGGCTCATCTCTGCGGTCGGCGCTGCCTATCTCTCAGGCGCTGCTTGCCCAAAGTCCCTATTCCACCTTTGTCGAGGGAGTCAAGAAAGGGACCTATCTGGGTCAAGAGACGGTAGGAGACAAACTTTGTCATCACTTCAAGCTGATTCAGACGGCTATCGATTGGGATTTCTGGGTGACAGCCGGGGATAAGCCCCTCATCTATAAAATCCAACCGGACCTGACCCGTATGTTGGCACAGAGTCATCGAGCCATGCCCGATGCCGAACAAGAAGAGATTACCCAAAGCTGGGAACTGGTCCACTGGCAGGAAAACGTAGATATCCCCATTAGCCGATTTCGCTTCCGGGTGCCTGACGGCGCCAAGCCCGTGGACAAGTTTACCCCGGTCGGGGCGGCGGATCACCCGCTGGTGGGCAAGCCGGCCCCGGATTTCAAACTGGACCTGCTGGACGGCGGCGAAGTTGATTATCTCAAGCTCAAGGGCAAGAAAGTGATCATTCTGGATTTCTGGGCGACGTGGTGCGGACCGTGTCGCAGCGCCATGCCGATCATCGACGACGTAGCCCGATACTTCGCGAACCGCGGAGTGGCGCTCTATACCGTCAATGCCTCGGAACCACCGGAGAAGATTCGGCAGTTCATGAAGGAGATGGGCATCCAAGCCACCGTCGCTCTGGATAAGGATCATTCGGTGTTTCGTGACTACGGAGTAGAGGGCATACCGCATACGGTGATCATCGGCAAGGACGGCATCATTCGACGGGTACACGTGGGCCTTGCGAAAGATCTGCGGGAAAAGCTGATTAAGGATCTGACAGAGATTGTGGGACTAAAACTTGCTCCCGATCTTCGATGTTCGGTCGTAACGTTTACGCCGAATCCAATTCGAGCGGGCGAGCCAATCACGTTTTCCTGTCAGATGGAAAATGTCGGCAAAGCCAAAGTCAGCCGTCAAACGTATTCCATCCAGTTACTCGTGAACGATCAAATCGTGTTCTGGGGACCGGGCGCCGTGGATATACCACCGGGACAGAAGAGTTCATTCCGCGTAGATAAAGACGTCTGGCATTTCCAATTCCTTAAGCCGGGCACCTATACTTACCAGGTCATTCTGGATGCCGATCATCGCCTGACGGAGATCGATGAAAGCAATAATGTTTATCAGGGCGAAATCAAAGTGTTGCCGCAGCCGTAATCCGTGCCAAGCAAGGAAAGGATAGGCTCATGCGAAGTCAAGAGGAAATTTTGTCCGAAACAAGGATACGGAGTGTAGTCAAAGGTCTGGTATGGCGGGGCCTGGCGAGTCTGGCTACGTTTGTTCTAGTTTTCATATTCACGCGTGAACCGGTGATGGCGTTTGAAGTGAGTTTGTTGGAAGTAGTCGTGAAATTGTTGTTATATTACGGTCATGAGCGGATTTGGAACATTATCTCCTGGGGTCGGGCGCCGGCTCCAGAAAAAATCGAGGTGACGGCAGCACCGAAAGCGGGGATGGCGGTGGAGTAATCGAAGAGCGTAAAACGATACGGGCGATCGACCTCCTGTTAGCACAGGGGGCTACCTTGTAGTATGCAAGTGTACAGGAATAAAAAAAGAACGTAATGGCAGAGAAACCGATTCCTAAATTCATGGTATTAAGTATAGATGGCGTTCCGTTTGGACTCTTGGAGCGGCTGCTGCATGAGGGCGTGATGCCGCAGTTGGCGCAACTGGTCGAGCAGACGGGCATGCAGCCAATGCGTTCGGTACAGCCGACGGTCAGTTGCGTGGCGTGGTCGAGCTATATGACGGGGTGCAATCCGGGCAAACACGGCGTACTCGGTTTCATCGACCGTCGTGAAGGCAGCTACGACCTGTCGTTTCCGAATTCCCGGATGATGGCGGTGGAGCATATCTGGGAAGCGTTGAGCCGGGCGGGTAAACGTGTATTCGGGATGAACGTACCGGCGACGTATCCGCCGCGGGCGGTCAACGGCATTCTAATCGGCGGATTTTTGTCTCCCGCGCTGGAAAAATGCGCTTATCCCGCCGGCGTTAGTGATTATCTCCAACAGATAGATTATCAGATCGACAGCGACGCGGCTCTGGCCCGAAAAGATAAGCGGGCCATGCTCGGCAACCTCGACAAAACCCTCGATACCCGCATGGAAGCGATGTTTCATTTTTTGGATGAGGAGCCATGGGATTTTTTTCATACGCACATTATGGGCACCGACCGTATCAATCATTTCCTGCTGGAAAAATACGAACAGGGCGATCCGGAATTCGCCCCGGCGTTTCAGCGGTATTATCAGCGTATCGACGACGCGGTGGGACGATTATTGGAGCGGATCGGTGCGGATACGCCGTTAATGATCTTCAGCGATCACGGTTTCTGCCCGATCAAGCAGGAGGTCCAACTATCGCGTTATCTGATTGAGACCGGCTGGACGACGCCGGCGGCGCACATCCAGCATCCCTTGTCCATCGATCCGTCAAAATCACGGGCGTATTGTCTGATTCCCGGTCGTATTTTCGTAAATCTCAAGGGGCGGGAACCGGGAGGGATCGTTCCGTTGGAGGAATATCAACAGACCCGGCTGAAATTGAAAGAGGATTTATTACAGTTACAGGATCCGGAAACATCGGAGCCGGTGATTCAGAAAGTGCTGATGCGGGAAGAATTGTATTGGCCGCCAGGGAGCCAGGGCGTTCATCAGGTCGCACCCGATCAGGTCGCCCAGGCGGGCGGCGCCTATGGCCAGGCGGCGGACCTAATCGCGATTCCTTATGACGGGTACGACTTGAAATTGGGATTGGCCGGGCAAACCGTCTTCCAGCGAACCGAACTGGAAGGGATGCATACCTACCACGACGCGACCATGATCTGTCGAGGCGTGGAATTACCCAAGGAGAATCTCGAAATTCTGATGCTCGCCAGGCCCATTCTCCAGCGACTCGGCGGGGCCCCCCCCCCCGATATGGACGGCGCCGGATCGGCGATTACCCCCTGGGAAAATTAGAAGGAGTATTTATATATGGATAAGTTAGACGAACTGGAAAGTCAAAGCATCTATATCATTCGCGAAGCGTATTATCACTATAAGAAGCTGGCGGTACTGTGGTCGATCGGTAAGGATTCGACGACGCTAGTGACGCTGGTGCGTAAGGCGTTTTTCGGCAAGGTGCCGTTTCCCGCGCTGCACATCGATACCAGCTATAAGTTTCCCGAGATGTATCGCTTTCGGGATGAGTACAGCAAGAAATGGGGAATGGATCTGGTGGTGGCGCAGAATACCGAAGCGCTGGCAGCGGGGATGAAGTGCGATAAAAAACTAGAGTGTTGCAATGCCCTGAAGACCGAGGCATTGAAGCAGGCCATTGCGAAATACGGTTTTGAGGCGCTGCTTTTAGGCATTCGCCGCGACGAGCACGGGATTCGCGCCAAGGAACGCTATTTC
>CAZNQT010000131.1:0-10090 GCA_964574885.1 uncultured Pirellulales bacterium | reverse complement strand
GGGATATTGTGATTACGGGAAATATCTTCAGCGGCATGAGTCAGGAAGCAATCAAGGCCACCGGGAAATGTCAGCGAATTGTGAATGTCGGAAATATCATTACAGACTTTTCCCGCCAAGATACAGGGAAATACTCCGCCATTGACCTGGGACCCACGAAAGCAGCCTCGGCCAATAATATCATCAATCCGTCGAAATAAACGTAAGAGGCTCTAATTTCGGGAGCGGATTTATTCGGGACCTTTCTGACTACGCACGATTTACCTCCCACTGGCCGCAATCGAATTACAGCGAATATAACCGCTGGTGCGATGGTACTGACGTTGATCGTGGTTACGATGTAAATATGAATGACTTGCTGATATTTGGCTTCAAGTGGTTAGCAGAACCATAGTCCAAATGGCGGGTATGGCCCAACCTACTTTTTATCCGGGCTACGCTTGCTAAGGCAACTACATAATGGTCTTTAGGTGTTTTCATTGTTGAACTTGGTGAATTCCCAAGATATATTAATCCATCAGCTTCGGCACCAGCCCTCACATCACCGACTGTAGCGGCAGTAATTCGACTACCTGCCATTGTTGTGCCCGGCTGAGGTTTGGTTATTCTTCCTGGAATTGGTTCAGAATCATTTACTGCATATGCATAACAGATGTTATAATCTATATAATCAGGATCATTCCATAAGTTTGGATTGTAATCTGGTTCCGAGCCAGTTAGTGCAACACCAGAAGAATCTTTTTCAGGGACATATAAAACTTCCTCTATAGATGTTGTCAAAACAAATCCCGCGGCGGCCCCCATAGCGGAATCGCCAGCGGTGCGAGACGTTATCATAATCCGTATCCGGAGTGTCATGATAATCTTCAATATGCGCTTCGTCCCCGAAAGGGGTATAGACGTAGAGCTTGAGTCTGCATTTCTCACCTCGAAGATACCAATGCAAGTTTTATCATTTTCTACAAGATCAGGTTTTACATCTCCCGTTTTCAGGTATGAAATGAAGGTGATAAACAGTCTGTTACTAGTAAGATCGTACCGAATTCTTTATAACCACATTATTTCCAAGGATTTATGTCTTCATAGTTGGGAAAGATAAGCGAACTGGATCAGTCTGATAATTGAATCCCCGTCTGAATTTTTTCTGTTTGTAACTGTCTGCTTCAACAATAGTAAGATATATCCCCGTATTTATAGGGAATTTTTTTGAAATCTGTCCTTTTCCGTGAAATCATCCCATAAATATGTCGATTTTCAGAAGTGACGTGTATGTGTATATCTAAGGTTTAAATATTGTGGTTGGAAAGACTTATGGAAATTCAGAAAATAGAGAATTTCCCTTCATTAACCAATAGAAACTATAGCCATTATCTGGGCCTATCATTTCAAAAGCCATTGATTGTATGCTTATGGGGCTATTTCAGCTTGACTTCGACCATCACCACGAAAAGCCGAGATGAGAATCAACGAACAACAATACGGAATTTCAACGAACTGGCCAGAATCGAAGAATAAAATACGACGAACAAATGGTAAAAAAGAAATATATAGTATGTCCATTCCTATACTGCCTATGGTTGTCCCTCGGCTACGGCCCGTCCCTAGTACAGGGGAAGTTGAATGCGGCGAAGACAAAAGAGTATGAGGTCAAGGCTGCCTTTATTTATAACATACTGAAATTTATCGACTGGCCCAAAGAACCGTCGGCAAAACAAGAATCCGCAGAAGAAGAAAAAGAAGATAAACCTAAACAGGTATTCACCATAGGTTTTGTAGCCGATAAAGAGATTTTCGAAGCCTGCAAAGCCATTCGGGGGAAAAAAATCAAAGGAAAAACTATTCGAACCATTCTCTTTGATTCGTTAACGGAAAAAGACCTCAAGAAGGGGGATAAGTCGAAAAGGATCCAAGCGCTAAAGGGATGCGACATATTGTTTGTGTGCGCTCCACAAGATCCGAAATCGCGGCAAGCCGATTTTCGCAATATTTTGAAGGTCTTGAAGGGTCTTCCCATACTCACGATAGGCGAGATGAACGGATTTATCAGACAAGTCAACGCCAAGTATCCCTGCGGGATCATCAATTTTGTCATTAAGGAGCATAAGGTTCGTTTCGAGATTAATCTGGAGATGGCCCAGGCAAGCGGATTTCAGATGAAGGCACAGTTACTGACATTGGCCACCAAGGTTATCAAGAAAGCGAAACCCAGCGCATAAATGGAGGAGATCAGAATCGATGTTACGGTTTCACGACTGGACGATTAAACGGAAACTGATATGGATCAGCATGTCGATCTGCACCATAGCCTTAGTTTTATCGTACGGGGTGTTTATCGGTTATCAGCAGTATTCACTTCGGCAAGATATGATCGAGAATCTATCGGTGCAGGCGCAGATCGTGGGGGACAACAGCAAAGCGGCGTTAACGTTTGAGTCGCGAAGCGACGCCATCGACGTTTTGTCGGCGTTACATGCCGAGCCGGGAGTGGTATTCGCGTGCCTGTATTCCAAAGAAGGGAAGGTATTCGCGCGATATCAGCGCGAGGATATCATAAACCCCATCGTGCCGCCGACGACGGTGGAGACGGGATACAGTTTTGATAATAATTATCTCTATTTATTCAAGCCGATCCATCTCGACGAAGAACAGATCGGGACGGTATATCTGCAATCGGACTTAAAAGAGATGCACGCCTTACTAAAACGGAACGTGGCGATCGTATTGGCGGTATTAGCAGCGTCCTCGTTGATCGCGTATCTGTTATCCCTGCGGTTGCAGCGGGTGATTTCCAAACCGATCCTTCACTTATCCGACATAGCGAAAGTGGTCTCGGAGGAAAAAGACTATTCGGTACGCGCGGACAAGTATGGGGACGATGAAATCGGTCGCTTGATCGAATCGTTTAATGAAATGTTGAAGCAAATCAAGGACAGCGAAGCCGCAATTAAAGAAAGCGAGGTCAAATTTCGAACGCTTTATGAATCCTCGAGTGATGCCGTCATGCTGATGGATGAGAAAGGCTTTATTGATTTTAATAAAAGCGCATTGTTTCTTTTCGGTTGTAAGAAACGAGAGGAGTTATACGGTAAACACCCAAGCGAATTCTCACCGACCCGTCAACCCAGCGGCAGAGATTCGGCGAGTATGGGCAAGGAATACGTCGATATCGCCATGCGGACCGGAAGTTGTCGGTTTGAATGGATCCATACCAAGTTAGACGGCACGGAATTTCCGACGGAAGTGCTATTGACGGCGATGGAATTAAAAGGGAAGCAAGTTCTCCAGTGCGTGGTGCGTGATATCACCGAGCGTAAGCAAGCCGAAGAGGAATTGCGGAAGCATCGGGATCTTCTGGAAGACCAGGTAAAAATCCGGACGGCCGAGCTTACGCAAGCGAAGGAGTTGGCGGAAGCGGCGAACGTAGCGAAAAGTGAATTTCTGGCGAATATGAGTCATGAAATTCGCACCCCGATGAACGGCGTGATGGGGATGACGGATATTCTCCTGGATACGGAATTGACGACCGAACAAAAAGAATATGCGGAAACGATCAGTCGGTCGGCGGATGCGTTATTACATATCATCAATGATATTCTGGATTTTTCGAAGGTGGAAGCGGGCAAGATGTCCATCGATCCGGTGACGTTTGATCTGCGGCAAATGGTTTCGGAGGTAACGGATCTATTGGCCTCGAAAGCGGAAGAAAAAGGATTGGAATTCGTCGTACGTTATGCTCCCGGCACCCCGGAATCCATCATCGGCGACGTAGGGCGGATACGTCAAATCTTGACCAATTTTGCCACGAACGCCATCAAATTTACCCATGAAGGGCATGTATTAATAAATATCGAGTGCGTCCATAAGACCGAGGAGGAAGCACAGATCAAATTTTCGATTGAGGACACCGGGATCGGGATACCCGAGGATAAACTCGATACGATCTTTGGCAAGTTCACACAGGCGGACAACTCGACCACTCGTGAATACGGAGGTACAGGTCTGGGTCTGGCAATTTCGAAGCAGTTGGTGGAATTAATGGGAGGTGAAATCGGAGTGGAGAGCCATATAGACATCGGTTCGAACTTCTGGTTTCTGCTCACCCTGTCCATCGATCCAAACATTCCGGCCCCGGCGCCCCCGAAAGCCAATCTAAAGCATATTCGTATTCTGATCGTAGATGACTATGACGTCAATCGCCACGTGCTGGAGGAGCAGATCTCCAGTTGGGGGATTCGGAATCAATCGTGTTCCTCCGGCGCCGAAGCCCTGCATTTGTTACGCGCCGCGTGTGAGGAAAAAGATCCCTTCCAGATTGCCATACTGGATTATCATATGCCCAAAATGGACGGGAAAGAATTAGCCTGTGCGATTAAAGCGGATAGCACTATCCAGGACACGGTTTTAGTGATGCTATCCTCGATAGGCCATATAAACACAAAAACCCAGATCCCCGAATCCGGGATAGCCTCGTACCTGGTGAAACCCGTACATGGATCTCAGTTGATGGATGCATTGGCAACCGTATGGGGCGCTTACGAACAGGGACTTTCCGTGGCAGATACCAGGGCGATGCTGCCGCCCCAACCTGAAGGTAATACCGAAAGCATCTCAGAACGTGCCAAGAAAGCACACATTTTACTGGCGGAGGATAATTTTGTCAACCAGAAGGTCGCCACGGGCATCCTCAAGAAATTCGGTTGTACGGTAGAGGTGGTGGGCAATGGGGCCGAAGCGTTGGAGAAACTGGTTCAAGGATCCTATGATATCCTGTTTATGGATTGCCAGATGCCGGAGATGGATGGGTACGAGGCAACGGCAGCAATTCGAAACCAGGAAGGCCCCTCACAGCATATTCCGATTATTGCCATGACGGCTCATACCATGCAAGGGGATCGGGAAAAATGCCTGCGGATTGGTATGGATGATTATATTCCCAAACCGATAAAACGGGAAACCGTGAAAGAGGTATTAGAACGTTGGCTGGAACCGGAGCCAACCCATAACCCCGCCGAAGGGAATTCGGATGCGCAAAAAACCTTACCCGATCCAGCCAATCATCCGGGGGAAGTCGATACCATCCTTGATCCGTCCCAGATATTGATAACCTTAGACGGCAATATTCAAGCCATGAAAGAAATTACCGATTTGTTCGTCACCAGTTCCATCGAAACTCTGGAGCAAATCCATACCGCGGTAAGAGCAGGCGACAAGGATACCATAGTGGCACAAGCCCATAGCATGAAAGGCGCCGCCTTGAATATTGGAGCTGATCGAGTCTCCCAAATTGCTCGGGAGATTGAAACGACGGCCCCTCAGTGCTCTCTGGAAGAAATCGAAACATTGTCTGATAAGTTAGATAATGAAATTCAGGTCATCCAGAAATACCTGGTCGATTTTAACTGGGATTCTCTCCAACAAGAACAAGGCTAACGCACCGAGAACGTTACTTGTGCTGATTCGTCGTTACCGGCAAGGCACCCAAGAACATACTCACCGGGGAAGAGTTGTAAAGTTTTGTTATTCTGATTTATCCAAATTCTACCGTTGAGAAACCACGTCAGTCTTTGGTCGGTATTCGCCATCGGGTGTAGGACTGCTTTATCATGCAGCGCGAGATAGATGTGACCATTCTCAGGACTCAGTATGCGTAGTTCCTGCCGGTCAAGTGGTTGCATCGATAGAAGTTTTTTAACAATGAGAGGAGCAGGCGATTGGGGAGGAGAATCATTGCGTAGGAGAGGCAGGTTAAATAATTGGGCCAACAGAGGTTCGGCGGCCCGGGCGCCTACATATTCCAAGCGACCCGTACCGCGGAATCTACCGACCCAGACGCCTACGGCGTAGTTCTGATTATGTCCGACGGCCCAGGCATCTCGTCGGGCTGAACTGGTTCCGGTTTTCCACATGAACCAGGGAATATCATCCAGCGCGATATTTTCCATGCCGGCAGGTCGGCGCTGCCTGGAAGAAAGAATCTCGTTTATGGCCGCGCAAACCTTTGGGCTTATAACGTTCATTGTATCGATAGACTGGTCGGGAAATAAACGTGCTCTCGCGTATTTGCCCTCTCGTCCGAAAGCAGCGTAAGCATTCGTCAACTGCAACAGCGAGACCTCGACGCCGCCAACGGCCAGAGCTAAACCGGCATTCCGCTGCGCGTGCGCAGGCAGGTCCAGTCCCAGCGATTCCATCATGCCGCAACAGCGGGCCAGGCCAATTCCCTTTGCTACCTGCAGCGCCGGTATATTCAGAGATTGTCTGAGGGCCTGCGCCGCGGAAACCGGACCTGAAAAGGTTCGATCAAAATTCGAAGGCGTCCAGCCGTTCCAATTCACCGGTTGATCATAAAGCACAGAATCCGGCGCCAAGCGCCCTGCTTCAAACGCGGCGGCATAGATGAAGGGCTTAAGAGCGGAACCCGGGCTGCGGCGGGCCAAGACTCCATTGACCTGGCCATCGACCGGATCGTCCATATCGCCGGAACCGATCAGGGCAACAATAGCGGATTGGGCAATATCAATCACCACTACAGCCAGTTCCGAATCCGGCGGCAGACGGTCGATATGGTTTCGGGCCAACCGCTCAAGTTCTTCCTGAACGTCGAGGTCGATGCAGGTTCTTCCGCCTAACGCTCTTTGATTCAGAGCCAACCACGCGGCGTGTTTGGCGCGAGGCGTCAACAAGGAATCGCTTGTGACGAGAGGTGTGTTTTTGGCTTCGTTCATTTGCTCGGTAGAAATGGCGCCGGTTTGTCGCATGCGTTCTAATACGAAGTTTTTCCTTTGCAGGGCCTTTTGAAAATGACGTCGAGGATCATATTGGGAAGGTGATTTGGGTATCCCGGTCAGCAAGGCAGCTTCGGCCAGAGTCAGTCGGTCGGCCGGTTTTGCAAAATACATTTGAGCTGCGGCCTCGACGCCTCGGATATTACCGCCATAGGGCGCCTGATTAAGATATATTTCCAAAATGTCCGCTTTACTTTTAAGATGATCCAGTTGCAAAGCCCGGAAAGACTCCACCAGTTTACTTTTACAGTTGCGCGGTTTATCCTCCATCATACGACAAACTTGCATTGTTATGGTGCTGGCGCCGGAGACGATCCTGCGCCGGGTGAGATTCTGCAAGGATGCGCGCGCTATGGCGATCGGATCGACACCCGGATGCGTATAGAAACGTTCATCCTCGACGGCAACGGTAGCTTTGATCAGCCACGGTGAAATACGATCCAGAGTTGTGGGGATGCACCATTGATCCTGAGGGGAAACGATTCTCATCATCTGCCGGTGGTTAACGTCGCTTACGACAGCGCTTGGACGCCAGCGTTGAAGCTGAGGTTCCGGAAAGGGGAAGAGTCGCCAGGCAATGACAAGAACGATAAGTAATACAGCGGTGAGCAATACCACTGCTTTCCCCAGCGTTTTCAGTCTGCGTTTGAGCCGTTGGAAACATTTCATGGTAAAACTTTGACCTTTCCCTCCGCTCCCAGCGAGGCGACGGCGGGATCATACATACAAGAGGCTTGAATCGCAGGCAGAGTGAATTGGCCGGTCGTAGTGACGCGTAAGGCATAACGGAATACTTTTATTCTCGTATTGGCGCCGGTGAATAGTACGACGCGGTCGTCGAGGAACTCCACATGGTCCGGCTGCGAACCGGTCCGACGACGGGTACTATCGGCGGAGGTAACCAGGCGGGGATTTTCCACTTCCAGGCCGCCGGGCAAGGCATCCACGATAGCAATATTGTGAATCGTTCGATCGTCCGGGGTCGAGAGTTCAATTTCCACATTCACCAAGTCGCCAACATGCAGGCGGTTCGGATCGACCGGCGCACCGGTACGATCGCGCCAGTATCGTTTTACGAACAAGCGTCGATTATACGGTTTGATAAGCCCTTCTTTGGCTAAACCTTGCGAGGTTAAGGTTAGATATATCTTTCCTTTACCCCGGGAGGAAATCGTAACGGGGGAGGTTTGCGGTTCAATCTGATGCGTAAGGGATTTCTTATGGCTAAAGGGGATGGTCTGACCGTCGTTCCAGCGGATCGTTCCGGAAAACTCGACGGCAGATTGGGCGGTCTGGACCTGATAGCGACTTAGGGCAACGATGGCAGCGGCATTTTCCAGGGTACTGCGCCAACAGCCGTTCCGACGGGCTTTATTTACCTTATCCGCCAGGGGAGCTATCAGGTCGTGATCCGGGTCGATTTCCAGGAGGACCGAGAGTAGGACGGCATCCTGCTGCAAGGAAGAGGTGAGTCTGCCGCTGGTGGTGGTGGGGATCGCGCTGTTGACTATGTCCTTCGGAATCAGTTTTAGGGCTTTGTCGCGATAACCGGCGGCATGAAAGGCGCCGGCAAGATGGGCAAGCGCCGCCTGGTCGAGCTGCTCCTGCTGATCGGCCAGGCTGTTCATCCAACCTAAAGGCGGCTGGTCGAACGTGCTGAGAACGCGGCATAAAAGGGCTTTCGTTTTGGAGGAGACGGAGTCGTCATCGGATCGGTTCAATTGACTTTGTACATATTTCATTAAGCTATCGATAAATCGAGAATCGATTTCATAACCGGCTTTTTTCGCTTCCAGGAGACACCAGGCCACATAGGCGGAAGCCCAGGAATTGGGTTGGGTTCCACCGGGCCAATAACTCAGGCCGCCGGAACGGGTCTGCATGGACCACAGCCGCACGATCCCGGCGTACACCATATCCCGGATCGGTTCGGCCCGAGCATCGCCCATAATCTTCGGTGCATACAAGAGGGCGAAGAGCCGGCTGGTGGTTTGTTCCGCACAGCCATAAGGATAGGAGATCAACTTTTCCAGCGCCGGCGCCAATTGCACCTCCGGCCGGGCGCTTAGATTGACGGTTAGTTGCTGCGTACCTTCGAGGAAGGAATCCGAAGGTGGTATCTGAATCTCCTGCCCGGCTTCCAGGACCTTCAACGCGACCTCACTGTGAAGCGCGCCGGCCGGTCGAATCGGGAACGATGCCTTACTTTTAGTGAGGTACGCTTTGGTCGCATTTTCCACAGGCGCCACGAGGATTTGGATATCGACGAGACCGACAGCTTTGGCTTGTACATCCAACATTAGTGTCACAGGTTTATCCGGTGGAATCCTGAGAGGAGCGTCGGGAAGATTATTCAGTTGAATCGGTCCCGATATTTGGGCCTTTACCTGTATGATGATCGGCTCTTTTGTAGAATTGAAGAACTTGACGGGAACTTGAAAGTTATCTCCCGGCGCAGCAAATCGAGGCCACCCGGACTCGACGATCAGGTCCGAGGTCAGCGTGATGTTTTGCTGATTTTGCCCATAGCGATCGTGATCGACGGCGACGGCCATAATCCGCATCTGCCCGTTCAACTCGGGCATCGGCAGCGTCAGTTTCAATTTACCTTCCCGATCGACCGGTTGGGCAGTTTGCCAGATCACGTCCGGTTGACGATGTCGGACGGCAACAGGATTTCGCCGGAGAGAACCGAGGGCAAAACGATCCCCGGCGCCGATTCGGGTGGCCGTTTCCGGACGAGTAAAGTCAGGCAGCAGGCGATAGAACAGATCGGAGGTGAAGACGGCCAACCGACGTGGACACAGGAAGAATTTATATGGATTTGGCGTTTGATAGGCGGTGGGTAAGAGAATTCCTTCATCGACCGCCCAGACGTGGATCATGGTCGGTTGATTCGGATCCAAAGGCTTTTCTGTGGTTACGGTTACGTTAACGTTTTGGCAGGGTTCGGCTCGGGCAGGGATTTGGATGTCGAGGGGTAGAATCTTACGCTTATGATCGAGTCGAATTCGTTTCATACCCATAGCACGGTGCGGCAGCCATTTTTTCCGGGTGGCGTCAATCCCCCGGACCACACTGGCGGTAAGGAAGGCGCCGCCGCGCAGATTCTCAGGCAAAGGAATATCAAAATCAATCGTGTTGCCGTTAAGCTCGGCCACTTCATGTCGGATAATTTTGTCGCTTTCCAGGGTCAGCAGGAGCATACCGGATATAGGACTGCGGATGATAGCTTTGACCGTTTGGCCCGGCGTATAAATCTCGCGGTCGGTTACGATCTCGATCCGTTCGGGCAAGTCCAGAGA
>CAZNQT010000130.1:0-10111 GCA_964574885.1 uncultured Pirellulales bacterium | reverse complement strand
GTTACATGGATAGTGACCGCGGAGACGATTTCCGGGTGCAACACTCGTGGAAGTTGAGCTTCTAAGCTAAGCATGGCAGGCACAGCCTACCCTACATTTAAGATAAGAAAGGTAGGCACAGCCAACCCTACATTTAAGATAAGAATGGTAGGCTCAGCCTACCCTACAATGAAATGAATCGGCGGTTCGGTAAGGGATTACTTGACCGTCGATTTTTTTCGACGCAAAGATTGAAGATAATGGGTAGTTTATATTTCTATTATACGACCTGATTGGTCGGCCTGGCGGACGGCGTCGAGGACGCGGAGATTGGCGACGGCATCGCGGGCGGGGGAGGGGAGAATTCGGTTTTCGGCGAGGCGGAGCTGGAAGTCCCGGATCATTTTCACATAACAATTCTGCGCGGGAATCACTTCGGTGATCGTCTCATCATGAGATTTCAGGGTCAGGGTGACCTGGGGATCTGAGACAACGGGATTATCGCTGGTGATCATTTTTTGGGTACCGGCAATGTGTAAAAAGCGGTCGCCTTCACAGCCGAAGGAACAATCGATAACTACCTGCACATCCGGATCAAAATGCAAAATGGCCATGGTCGTCCAGTCGGCACCCTGATCGTTTTGCACTGATTGTGCCACCACGTGTTTGGGTTCGGTTTGCAATAACAGCCGAGCGATATGCACACAATAGCAGCCGAGATCCAAGAGGGCGCCACCGCCTAGAGCAGGATCGTTGCGAAAATTTTCGGGCGCATCATACAAGAAGCTAAAGCCGACCCGAATCATTTTAATGGGGCCGATCCGGTCCTCGCTGAGCCACTGGCGGATTTTCTCGTATTGCGTGTGATATTGGTACATAAAACCTTCCATAAGGAGGTGTTGATTTTTCTCAGCGGCGTCGGCCATCTGCCGGGCTTCGTTCGCATTGATTCCGAGGGGTTTGTCACAGAGCACGTGTTTGCCCGCCTCCAGAGATCGGATCACCCATTCGCAGTGAAGCGAGTTCGGCAGACCGATAAAGACAGCGTCAATCTTCTCATCTCGCAGCAATTCGTCATAATCGCCGTAGGCCCTGGGGATTTGGGATTCATCGGCCCAGGTCCGGGCTTTTTCCTGCGAGCGGCTGGCGATCCCTGCAATAATTGCATCATCCACGGTTTGCAGCGCCGGTCCCCAGTGCCGGCGAAACACGCGGGAACAACCCAGGATTCCCCAACGGATGGTGTCTTCCCTATGAGGTTTCATCGAACCATTCATCCTCCGGATCAAAGGGCGGGATGGCCACATTAAGTATCCGTAATTTTCCGATGGCACGATGGCGGCAGCCGGGTTGGATCATTACGGCAGTCATCGGTTTAACCGGCACGCGTTCGCCATCCAGTTCCAGGTAACCCTCACCCTCCAGGATAACATAAATTTCCGTAAGATTTTTATGATAGTGCGCCCGGGCATCTTCGGTGATCTCCACCTGATGCACGGTGGCAGTGGCGTTATCCGGCTGTGTAAAAGCGCGGCGGGAAAAACCGCACGGGCAAGCGACCGGATCGATCTCGTTTAAATCCGCGATTACATAATTAGCCATAATGTTTCCTTAGGCACATAATGATACACTCATTCAGAGCTTGCGCATACCGCCTGTGGGCTTTATAAACTTGTACGAAATTCACCTTACCTTATCAAATAAAAAAAGGCCGGGCAAAGCACCCGGCCGGTTGTTCGTCTGGTAGGAACCCGCGTCTTCTTCGTTAGTCTTTCATTTCCTCGGTTCGGATATGATCGTAAAGCAAAGCCCACCGGTTCCCCGGCTCATAGGTGAGCGATCGTACATATACCTTGAGGTCTTCTCGACGCCGTTGCCCAGCTTCGTTCTCCACCTCAACCGTACACGGCACACAATAAAGATTATTCGAGTTTCCATGGAGCTTAGGGGTGTCAAACGCGATGATTTGTACCAGAGTGGCGGCGAATTTTTCCGCAATATATTTTTCTATCCAGTCGCCGGATTCGCCGAATTCTGCTATCGTTAGCCGTCTGACTTCTTCGTAGTCCCGGGCGATAGTGGCTTCCAGAGCCTCATGCACGAGAAGGTAGGCAATGTCCTCGTCGGTCAAATCGCCTTGCGCCAAGCCCACCTGCGGATTATATAGAGCCGTGTGAACAATCCATCGATTACCCGGTTGATAGTCGATTGCTTTGGCCGTGGCGATGATGGATACGGCTCGCCTGACACCATCTTTTCCCTCGACCTCGATTTCACAGGGAACGCAAAGGATGTTTTTCCACCTATGATGTGGTGCCGGTTGGCCCAAGGAGATAACTCGTACGAGTTTGGCTCCGAATTGTTCGGCAATAAATTGTTCAATCGCATCGCCCGGATCGCCTTCCATCAGTCGGCTCACTTCATCATAATCCTGAGCAATTGTGGCTTCCAAGGCCTTAGACACGACCAGGCTGGCAATTTCCTCGTCCGTCAAATCGCCTTTTTCCAGACCTACAAGCTGGTCCACCTGATCATAAACGTGAGCATCGTCGGGAATTCCGCTTAATTCGAACACGGATGGATCGATGGTCTGGTTGTATGCCAGGAATTCGAGCTTTACCTCAAACTTTTCCTCTTCCGGATTCTCATTCAAGTCAATGCGTACGTATTGCTGTACCAGTTTCGTCTCGGGATCCACTGTCAATTCGGTTCGCAGATGACGGGGCTGAATCGCAACGACGTATATAGGATCGCCGTCCTGCTGCGGCTCTTGAATTTCAATTTCCATATCGTCGTAATCCTGCGCCCTGTCGATTATCTGCTGTAATATAAGCGTGGGATTATACTCCCGGATGAATTTTTCGCACTGATCTGCGGTATTATTCACCCGGAGAACAATCACAACGTTTTTCAACGGTAAAAAAGTTCGGGAGACTCCTTCATTCCAAACCCCGAACATGATGCTGTCATCATCTAACTTGCCATTTTCATATTTAAAGTGATTCACACTTAAGTTAGTGAGCAATCCCGCCTCATCATACTTCATCCAGACTTCCGCTTTCTCATAGTTCTCATCGCCCTCTTCGCCATTATAATAAGCACGCAAATGCATAGTCCGGATGGAATGATTCGCCTCAATCGTCTGCTCCAGGGCATACGCGGGTTTTGCGGTTCCTATGTTCAGAACCATCATGGATATGGACAGAGTAAACGCTATTAGGATTACCGCGGCGGCGGTGTATTGTATTTTTCGACTTCTCATTAGGGTTCTCCCTAGCGAAGGCAACCTGGCTTCCTTGCGGGATATCTGATACAGCGTTTCAATGACGTTGATTTCGCGCGCCTCCATTAGGGTATCCAGGCTTTCGCCAAGCTGTAAAAGGTTTTGTTTTTCCCTCTGTAGTGTATCCGCATATAGTCTGCACGGCGGACACTGGTGTATATGTTCGTCAAGAACTTTAATTTCGTCCGGGCGCAAACCGTCTAGGACGGAATCCACGATCTTGTCACGCATTTTTTCACAAGGACCTGTCATGATTTATCTCCTTGTTTTACAAGCATCTCGTGCAATTGTTGAGTTGCGGTGCGCAATCGTACGTAAACGCCGGCGGGAGATATCTGTAGTTTCTCCGCAACCGCTTTGACGCTCCGGCCATTGAAGTAATACATCACCAACGGCAATCGAACCTCTTGCGGGAGTTTCTCGATCGCGAGATGTAAATGATCGTTTTGCCGGGAAGCTTCTTGTGGCAACTCCGCTTTTTCTTGCAATGCCTTACGGGATCGCTTTGCTTTGCGGCCCAGATTCACGCACAGGTTTTTGGCAATCTGGGTAATCCAGGGACCGAATTTCGAGCCGTCACGTAATTTGGCGATTTTCACGAAACCCTGGATTAGGGTGTCCTGGGCCACATCTTCCGCATCGGCAATATTGCCCAGCATTCCCATGCATACCAGAAACACGTGCCGATAATACTTCCGTACCAGGGCTGCGTACGCTTCCTTATCTCCGGCACGGGCGGCCTCAACCAGTTTTTTGTCCGAACGTTCGTCCAATAGAACCTCCTAAGCTTGGTACCACTATATAGACAATTGCATCGAAGCCATTTTATAAAAATCTTTTTTATGGTACCAAAATTCAACGGGAAAAGCACGGGGAGAGCCCTGAGATTAGAGAACACAGAATCAAATGGATTTGCCGGTATGGGGGCGATTGGGATTGTAAATCAAACCGGCCATTTGTTGGTATTGCTGTAAGACGTCTCTGGCCTGGGGGCGGAGTACGTCGCAGACGACTTTCATGCCACGAGATTCCAGGGAGGCGATCCAGTTAGCAGGTTTGGCGCCTTCGTCGAAGCCGATGGCGCGGGCGTCTTGGTCGCGTGCGCCGCAGATAACCTGTTTAACTCCGGACCAGCCAATGGCGCCGAGGCACATGGCGCAGGGTTCAGTGCTGGTAACCAATTCATACGATATATTGGGATCGTGGGCCAAATCAAAAGTGCTAAGTTGCTGCTGGGTGAGCGAGAGGGCGACCATCTCGGCGTGGGCGAGCGAGCAATTCGAAGATTCGACCAGATTTACGCCGGGGGCAATGAGTTTGCCGTCGGGGATTTCAAACACGGCAGCGCCGAAAGGTCCGCCGGTTCGATGTTCGATATTTTTCCGCGCCAGGTCGATAACGAATTGCATACGGTCCTGCAGGTTCGGTAAAACGTATTCCGGTTCGGGCAGGAATGCAGTAAACCAATTCGGCAGTTGTAAATGTAATTCCGGAAATTGCATGTTTCATTATTCAGTTTGTTATTACGAATCCGGTTCGATCTTGTTGATGCGTCGGAGATGTCGGCCGCATTGAAAGTCAGCTTGAAGCCAGGCGTCCACGATTTTCAGGGCCATTTCTGGCGAGACCATTCTCTGACCGAGTGAGATCATGTTGGCGTTGTTGTGTTCCTTGGCGAGCTGGGCGGATTTTTCGTCCCAACAGACACAACAGCGAATCCCGTGGATTTTATTGGAGACGATGGCTTCGCCGTTGCCGCTGCCGCCGAGCACGATACCTACGGGGAATTCGCCGTCGGCGACGGCCAGGGCGACGGGCCGAATCCATTCGGGGTAATCCACGGGTTCCTCGTCGAAGGGGCCTAAATCCTTAACCTGGATACCTTTCGATTCAAGGTGGGTTTTAATCAGGGCTTTATATTTCACGCCCGCGTGATCCGATCCGATCGCAATTTTATCGAGCCGTTCGCTCATTAAAAACTCCAAACCAAATCCTGTGCTTAATTCCTACTCCACCAGGGAGAATACTACCTACTCCATCAGTTTGCAGAAATGAGTATACAAAAAACGGATTGAGATACCAAGTGTTTTTCACGTGTATTAAGACCATACTCAAGAGTACTTGAGCATGCCACTCAGGTTTTGAGTTTAACGCTTTAGGCCGCCGGCAGGTATTAGTATAATGATAACGCTGTCATGGAGGGCGACATGGCTATGCGAAGCTTAGGCATGCTTGAGGTAAATACACATGGTAAGTCGGCACGGCTGACACCGCCGTGACACGTATGTTTCGTTCCGCGCTAAAGTGCGGTTATAAGAAACGAGGTGCGAGATGGCAGGGATTGGCGAACAATTTCAGCAGGAGACGAAATATCGACGCAACGCTATGAGCGGTAGGGGGCTGGACTGGCAAAGTCAGCTGGAAGTGTATAAGCAGTATCCCAATGCTGCCAAAATCAAATTACCACATTTTGCCTTTAACGACACCCCCGGCTTGAAAGAGGTCCTGAAAAAGCGACGTAGTATGCGCAACTTCAGGGGCCAGCCTCTGCGTCAAGAGGAATTATCCTATCTGTTGTGGGCGGCCAACGGGATCAGTCGGCGGGAAATGGATTACGAATTTCGCACGGCGCCCTCAGCGGGGGCGTTGTACCCTATCGAAACCTACCTAGTAATAAATAATGTAGAGGAATTGGAAAAGGGGATTTATCATTACGATGTTAAGAATCATCAGTTGGAAGGGATTCAATTGGGTGATTTCGGTCGGAACACGGCGGAAGCGGCTTTGGGACAGGGGATGTGTGCCTCGGCGGCGACAGTATTTATCTGGACGGCGATTTTTCAACGCTCCCAATGGAAATATCAACAGCGGGCGTATCGTTATGTCTATCTGGACGCGGGGCATATCGCCGGGAATTTAGCGTTGGCGGCAACCAGTCTGGGATTAGGCAGTTGTCAAATCGCAGCATTGTTTGACGATGAGATTAATGAGCTAATCGAGGTGGACGGCGTTGAAGAAAGCGTACTCTATATGAGCGTGGTGGGACGCTGCCAGTGATAGAATCAGCAACTTATGACGATATTTTTCATCATAATATCTTCTCTTACGCTGATCGTTGTGTTGATCAGCAATCTGGAAATCTTTATTATGCGGGGGACGGTTCGAAATTTGCGGGAGGTTGAAATCAAGGACAACTCGGAGAGGCCTCTGGTTTCGATCATCGTGCCGGCGCGGAATGAAGCGGAAACGATCCGTCCGGCGCTCGCATCGCTGCTGCAACAACACTATCCGAATTATGAGGTCATCGCGATCAACGATCGTTCTACGGATGGGACCGGTACGATCCTGGACGAATTCGCTCAAAATCATTCCCGCCTGCGCGTGATCCATGTCAACGAACTGCCGGCGGACTGGCTGGGAAAAAACCACGCGCTGTATCTCGGCAGCACCCATGCGAAAGGAGATTATCTGCTCTTTACGGATGCCGACGTTGAGATGGCGCCGGAAACGGTCGGGAAAGCCATGCAATATATGCTCGATCAGCAGTTGGATCATATCACGATAGCGCCGGAAGTCAAAGCAAAACGCTGGTCGATTAATATGATGATCGGTACGTTTGTTTATCATTTCGTACTTTCGACGAAACCCTGGCGAGCCCGGAATCCGAAAAGCCGATATTTCATAGGGATCGGCGCGTTTAACCTGGTTAAGACCGAAACCTATAAAGCGGTGGGAACCCATCAGGCGATCGCCCTGCGTCCGGATGACGATATCATGCTGGGCAAACTGGTCAAAACTAACGGCTATCGTCAACAGGTTCTGTTCGGCAAGGGTTTGGTTCGCCTGACCTGGTATGAAAGCGTACGAGAAATGATTGCGGGATTGATGAAAAATTCCGCGAGTGTATTTCATTACAATCGGGCGTTAGTGGTATTCATGTGCCTGATGCTGCTATTGGTATTTGTGTTTCCGTTTGTCGGGGTGTTTGTAACTCCCGCACCGGCCCGCTGGCTCTACCTGGCCACCGCCCTCGTGATTGTGGCCACCTATTTTTACGGCAGCGGGGAATATCGCCTGTGCCGTTGGTATGCGGTGATGATTCCTTTCACGACGCTGCTGTTTATATACATTTTACTCAAAGCCACTATTCTGACGTATAAGAATCGGGGTATTTCCTGGCGGGATACGCATTATCCCCTGGAAAAATTGAAACAGTGTAAAGTATGAGGCGATCAATAGCGTCGGATCAGACCGATGACGACGCCCTGGATTTGTAAGTTATCGGTATAGATAGGTTCGAAGTCGGCGTTAGCGCCGACGAGTTGGTAACCATTGCCCTGGCGATAGATTTTTTTCAGGGTGGCATCGCCGTTTTCCATCAGGGCGACCACGGTTTGCCCGTCGCGCGCCTGGTTGGTTTTTTGGACGAGGACATAATCGCCGCTCCGGATGTGATCGTCAATCATACTTTCGCCGCTGACCTGGAGGGCAAAGGTATCGGAATGAGTATCAAAGAGGGTTTTTAAGTCGAGGTAGTCGGGATTTTCCACGGCTTCGAGGGGACGACCGGCTGCGATATCGCCTAACAAAGGGAATTGTCCGGGGTCGCTTTGGTCCGAGGTTGACGGTGTGGTTTGCGATTCCAGTAAATCCGAAGGTCCTTCGAACTCTGTCCAATCGTAGTCGGGATTAAGCGTCAAAGAGCGTGCCCTGTTGGGCTGTCGAAGCAACAATCCTTTTCGGACGAGGGCTGCGACGTGCTCGAAGACGGTGACTTTGCTTAGCCGGAGGATTTTTGCCATCTCCTGCAAGGTCGGGGAATAGCCATTTCTGCTGCGGTACTCGGCGACGAAATGGAGGATTTGGTGCTGCCGGGGGGTGAGGGTCTGGCTGGGGCAGGAAGATGAATCGTTGGATTTGGGGCCTGGGGTCATGGGTCTTTCTCCATTTCTGCACTGACCGACACGTTTGCACAGCGGGGCTTTGTGAATTCGGATGGATTTGGCAGACCGGAAGGGTTGATGGGATTGGCAGGATTGGTTTGCGGCGTATTTTATACATCGCCAAGGCGCGCCAAGCAGATCGAACTGCCAAAACGATCAGGGCGGCGAATCTGCCGATCTGACCGAACAGGCCCGCTGCATCGTAAATTCCCTTGTCCGTTTGAGTCGGGGGCCAATCCCGAACATAATTTCCTCCGCTGCCGAATCGAGCGATCGGCAACGAATCCACCGGCATCAGGTCGGTGCGCATGATTTATAACTCCCACGGCGATAATAAGTTACGTTAGCTTGTCTTACGGCTTCATGTTTGGCTTTTGTTAGGTTAAACATATCGGTAGATCACTGCCTGGAGCATAAATTTTTCGTAAGTAATACGTATTCATCCACTTATAATGAACCAATAGATTAAAATGACGAATGACGAAATCAGAATGACGAATCAATAACGAATTACGAATACAACTAAAACCAGAATGTTTTAACCATTGTGAGAATAGAGACCGTGGAAGAGAAAAAATGCGATATTAGTGATGATTTGGCGAGCCTGGAGGAGGATGGGGCGCAGCATGTACGTCTGGTGATAAAGCGTCAACTGCCGGTGCAACGGATCGATAAATATCTGAAGAATCGGTACAAGGAATTTTCGCGCACCATGATACAGCGGCTGATTCAGGAAGAGGCGGTCACGGTCAATGAGCGTCCGACCAAGGCGAGTTATCAACTCAAGGGAGGGGACCGGGTGGATGTATTGCTGCCGCCGCCGCCATCGGAAGAGATCGAGGCGGAACCGATTCCGTTGGATATTCTCTACGAAGACGAGCATATGCTGGCGGTGAATAAGCAGGCGGATTTGATCGTGCATCCGGCTCGTGGGAATCAGCGGGGGACGCTGGTCAACGGTCTGGCGTATTACAGTACTACCCTATCGTCGGTTAATGGGCAGTTTCGTCCGGGGATTGTGCATCGTCTGGACCGTAATACGACGGGGGCGATGATAGTAGCCAAGACCGATACGGCGCATTGGCGGTTGGCCCATCAATTCGAGCATCGCCGAGTGCAAAAGGTCTATCTGGCACTGGTGCACGGCACGCTGGAGCTGGATGGGGACGTGATTGAGATCCCATTGGGTCGTCATCCGTATATGCGGGAGAAATATGCAGCGCGGCCGGAAACAGG
This sequence comes from uncultured Pirellulales bacterium, assembly GCA_964574885.1. Classification (GTDB taxonomy): domain Bacteria; phylum Planctomycetota; class Phycisphaerae; order Sedimentisphaerales; family SM23-30; genus JAFGFX01. The sequence continues at coordinate 670 of CAZNQT010000130.1, read as the reverse complement.
AAAATCGGCGGTGACACGATATGAAGTGCAAAAACAATATCGCGGTTATGCCCTGCTGAAAATGATGCCCCGGACGGGCAGGACACATCAGATCCGGGTGCACCTGAATTTGATCAAGCATCCGATTGTGGCGGATACGGTCTATGGCGGTAAGACGATGACGCTGGGCCAATTGGCCGAGGGACAGCCATTGCCGAAACCGGGAGAACCGGGCTCGAACCTGAACGAAGAAGATATAGTTCTGAAGCGTCAAGCACTGCACGCCAGTGAGTTGACGCTTCGACATCCCATCGACGGCAGGGAAATGCATTTTCAAGCGCCGCTACCGGAGGATATGCAAGTGCTGCTGCAATTATTAGATCGATATCGATCGAACAAAAATGACGAATAACGGGTTGATTTAGCGTATAGCGGATAGCGGATAGGGATAAGTAATCAGTGGATAGTGGGCAACATGAGAGATTCTTCGCTGCGCTCAAATTGAAAAAACAAAATGACGAGTCAATGACGAAATCCGAATGACGAAATCTTTTCGGATTAAGTTAATTAAAGACAAGAAGTTATGGGGATTTTTATATCTCAGGGGATAAACCGAAGTTTTCCGGTTACAATCCTGTCGGTCGAGTTTGTATAAATCATAGCGGGTACCCAATACCGAACAGGGTAAGAA
>CAZNQT010000129.1:0-10128 GCA_964574885.1 uncultured Pirellulales bacterium | reverse complement strand
CGTCTCGTGGTCGCGGAGATGTGTATTAGATTCAGCTCATGATCCTCGTCGCCGAAATATCCACGATCCGACCGTCTATAATTACAGACGTGTCTAAGATCAAGGGGGTGGAACCTTTTGTCTGTTTACTGAACTCCACATACGGGATGATAAATCGAAAATCATCTTTCGTCTGCAGGATAAACGCAATTGCCAGATAACAACACAACACCTGAATGATCAACTTAATACCGTCCTTGGCTTTGTATAAATCCGTTCCTTCTTTGACTTCGTGGACTTGATAAAGAAATTCTATAATAAAATTGAATCCCAGACCGATCAAAGATCCCGCCAGCAAACCAAAAAACACCCCCGCCAACGCCGCCAGGCTTTTACGTCGCACCAGCAGGTCGATGATGAGCCCCAATACGATCACCGATATAAAGCCCACGATCGCCACCGCCATCGATCTCTCGGTGGCAACGTCCAATAAACCTCCCAACATCACGATCACTACGATCATAACCACAAATAACGCTCGGATAACCCACAATACCATATAATGTCTCCTTAAATATGTATTGGTGTATGTATGTAGTTATAAAATAAACATCGGAAATACAACCTGTGGAAAATCAAATATTCAGGATAACCGAATCCTCCACAGGACCGCCAGGGCCCAGACGATCTGCTCCCGGTGATAAATTTTAGTCTCATATCTTTCATGAATTGCTATCAAATGCACTTGATCTCCCTCATATCGAATAATTTTACAACTCGTACCGATCTGATCCCGCAATTTGACCACTGCCGTCATACCGTCCCGTGCCGGCGCCTCCGGATGCAGAATCACGATGTCGCCGTCGCAGATCCGCGGCGCCATACTATCCCCGTCCACGCGTAAACCAAAGGCGCCCGGATAGCCTCGGGCAATCGCTCCGCAATCGATAAATTCACAGATACCTTCTTCATTTGCCTCGGTTAATTGAATCATGGATACCGCCGCATCAGTTATATCTGGTAGATTCAACCGAGCCGCGTCGGAACGGATCCCGGTGGTTTGTAATCGTCTGTGGGAGCTTTGTTTATGCCTGTCGATCAGTTCGGATAATTCCGTAATCCCCGGTAGTTTATCACGTTCGTCCTGCCGGAAATGGATGAAGCCGGCCGCCGTCCGACCTAAAATCGGCAGCCAGTGCCTGGACGCTGACTCACTGGGACGGTCCTCCGCGGATATCCCTGGTTCCAGACTCGCTTTTTCAGCCAGCAGATCCAAAAAGGCACTTAATACTACCCCGGCCTTAGGATCGTTTTGTAAACATCGCACTATCTTCTCGCTCAGAAGACTTGGTATCTCATCGCTGCTGACCGATGATGCCTTTTCGCCCGTCAATAGCCATTGCAGATCCGCTCCCGTGGTCCGACAGATCGACCAGAGCACGTCTATCGGCGGCAAGCGGTCTTTTTCGTAGTAGTTATACGTGGATGGACTCAAACCTAAAGCCTTGGCAAATATAGCTTTACCACGCTTCCCGGCATACTCCTGACGTAACTGCCGGATACGCTCTATGATCGAATTATCCTCTAATATTTCTACCATCTCTCCATTGCGCTGCTTCTGCCCAATTTTTACGCAATCCGAAATCTTCACCTTAACTATCGTATTCCGTTCGGAGAATAAATTCGCAATTGCGTAGTATAACTCGTTATTAGATCGACGTCAAGGAATTGAAATATGACAGGGGGCAGATACCCAGCCACGGCGAGTGGATGGTGAATGTTAATTACATCCCGAAACGAAAAAGATCGGGTAAATTAGAAATACACGATTGGATCGCCTATTTAATGGGTTTTCCCTCTTTGCTAAAAATGAGGGGCTGCTTACGTTCCGCCTCGCTCTTGCGGGCCCATTGTTTCTCAAGATACTCTTCCGCTCGTTTGATCCCGGAGTTGATTCCCTTTTGTAATTCTAAAGGCTCTACCTCGACGATTTTATGAGGAGAAATCCCTTTGAATTCAATGGGCTGCCCCTTAAATCCCCAACGACTTCGTGTGGGCAGCGTTACGGTGCCTAAATCATGGGGCAATTGCCAGGTACGTTTCGCACTGGAGGAACCCGCTGTACGCGATCCCATCAGGTAAGCCTGAGCGATATTCACGAGATCGCGCGCGAAGGTTTCGCCTGCGGAGATGGTGCCGGCGTCGATCAATACCGTCATATCGCCCCCGTAATACCAAAATCCGTTTGTAGGTCCTTGCTTCTTGTTAAATCGCGTAAACAGTTCCGCACTATACCCGCCCCCGCCGTTGCCACGAAGATCCACGATTAATCCTCGAATCCCGGCAAAGCGGCTCAATGCCGCATCCAGGGCTTCTCCAATATCGCCTCGGATTCTCCGGAGGTAGATATAACCATAACCGCTATCCAATTTTCCGTACAAGCAATTGCCGTGTTGTTTCAATCCGGTGGGCATCGCGTACGTATGGGGCCACCCTCTGGCTTCCCATTTACTGACCACCTGGATTTCTTTTTCCTTACCGTCACGAGTTATCTCTATGCGATGGCTCTCGTTTTCCTTACCCTGCAGGGGGATGCGATATGCAAACAAGCGGGCGCGTTGTGGGCTGGAAAAACTCCCGCCGGCGCGCCACTGTTTCCGGGCCGAGGCTTCGAGGTACTTTCGAGCGGCTTGACCGTCAATCTTCGTCACGACGATCCCCGGCCCGAGGTCCCCGCCGTATTCCGGTACGCTGGCCATTATCACCACTTGTTTCTTGACCGCGGGCAGAAAACTGATGCCCGGATAATATTTCTTCTCGCCTTGTGGATATTCCCCTTTCAAATTTGAAAACTGAATATGCGAATCCCGCAGGCAGCGTCGGGCCTCGTCTAGCAAACGGTAGAATGCTTCGTTCGAACGACAGGACTGCACGTCCCGCAACAGCTTCCGTTTGCAGAGGTCCCAATCTCTGCGAATGTTCTTGAGCTCGAAAAAAGGATACGAAACGTCAATCTCCCGAATGAAACCCGCTAGAGCCCGCTCGTAAACCGGATTGCCCGCGGCCCAAAGATCAGATCCCGTCGCCAACACCAATAGTAAACATATCAACCATATCCAATGTTTACGAATCATGATCCGTACCTCCCGGAATAAGCAATGAGAAAACGTATTCGTTACGAACGATCAACGAAAATCATGGTACAATCTGTTTACCATAGAAACAAGTGATTTCTGGCCCGTTTCTTTTCGCTGCGTACCCGAAACAATTAGACACTTGTTTCAGGACGTGGTTAGTAAAAAATTCCGTATAGTGCTTTCCTGTTGTGTTGGATGGCAGCCCCAAAGCGGATCCGCGTACCTGGATAGGATCAAATGATGCTAAACCGAAGAGAGGTATTGGATAGTTTCAATCATAGTTTCAACGGCAAAAGTTCTATCTTACGGAATTCCACCGGATGACTTTCCGATTGCAGCGAAATGTACCCCTCGCTCAACAGTTTCTTCCCGTCATGGATTAGTTTCTGAGCATCGCCGTCATTGGCATCGAGTTGAGGGAGCTCGTACTCCAATACCACCTGACCGTTGATGATATGCTTGATGAGCGAACTGCCGTGGACTTCCACTTCCGCTCTTACCCACTGATCGCCGTGATACGTCTGGGAACTCGAATTGATGCAGTGAGTGGTTACTAACTTGCCGTTCATAACGACGTTCGTCCCGGGCGTACACAAATTCCCGGTGGGACGTTCATGAGTGCCGTCTCCCCCCAGCAGTTGCACTTCGATGCTGACCGGAAAATCCTGATCCTTTCTCATGCTCTCCGGCGACTGACCGTGGATCATGATCCCGCTGTTACGCAGCGCCCACCCCGGACCGCCTGGCGCCTGCTCGCCCACGAAACGGTATTCCAGGCGAAGTATGTAGTGCGAGAACTTGTCCTTATAAAACAGGTGCCCGAATCTGCCGTCAAACTTTTCATATTGATCGTACGCCGTTTTCAGTACCCCATCTTCGACCCGAAACGTGTTCCCGTAATTTTCCCCCAGCTCGTAACCGGTGATTTTCGGCGTCCAGCCCGTAAGGTCCTTCCCATTGAACAGCGTAATCCACCCGCCCGTACCCTCCGAATGTACCGCACAGCCGCCCAGCAGGTTCATTAATACCAAACCAAAAACTACGAACGAAAACTTTCGGACCGTCATACCCAATCTCCTTATGAATATATTCTGATATAAGAACAAGGGTAGTGTACTCTCTGATTCGTATAGATCAACCTCATATTTTAAAAATAGTTTCCACCGACCTGGAGCTTAGAGTAAAATAATCGAAAAGTGAATTGGCGGGATTGCTGATTAAGCTGTTGGATCTAGAAGTATCGGTGAAAAAACCATGCATACAAAAATGACGATGATCAGCTTTCTTTGTCTGCTGTTCGTGCTTGCCCTTGGCGAAACGGATTTTGCAGAGCCTGTCCGTCAGGACGAACTACAAAAGGCTATTGCCTGGCTCGACGAGATAGCGCACGAAATGATCCGCGCCTCCGTGCGCAAAACGCGAAGCGGCATCAGCGCGTTTCCGCCTCAGGTGGGGACGGGCTACGAGGCCTTCTGGCTGCGCGATTATGAGTATATGCTGGAAGGGCGTGTGGCTTCCTTTAGCGACCGGGAGCTAAAGGACGCCTGTCGGTTCTTCGTCAACGCACAGCGTCGAGACGGTGCGATGGTGGATTGTGTTAAATTTGACGGAACGGCTATTTACAAGCCCGGGTACGGTAGCATGGGACGGAATCCGGTTGCGGACGGTTCGCAATTTGCCGTGGGAGTGGCTTACCACACCTATCGCAAGACCAAAGATAAAGAAATGTTAAAAACCATATTGAATCCTCTGATTCGGGGGATGCAGGGAGTGCCGCGAAATTCGAAAACGGGCTTAGTGGTGATTGATCCGAATCTGCCCTGGGATCGTTGTCCCTATGGGTTTACGGATTCGGTGCGCAAGAAGGGCGCGGTACTTTTCTGCTCGCTGCTTTACGTGCAGGCGAATCGGCAACTGAGCGAACTTCTCGATGCCCTGGACCGTTCGGCGGAGGCGAGGGCGTGGCGACAGGAAGCCGATCGCGTAACCGCATCCGTTCGCCGAACGTTCTGGGATGACAGGATCGGACTGTTTCGGGCGGCAATGGTATGTTGTCGGGAACCGGACATCTGGGGATCGGCCTTTGCCGTTTATCTCAGTGTCGCTGACAACAACCAGGCTCATGCCATCGCTTCCTACTTCCGCGATCACTATAACGAGATCGTCAAACGTGGCCAACTACGTCACACCCCCGGCGGCGTCCACTGGGAGAAAGCTCTTGCTAAAAAGGAAACCTATCAAAACGGCGCTTACTGGGGTACTCCCATTGGCTGGTTCGTTTATACGCTCGATCTGGTTTCGCCTGAACTGGCTGATAAGACTATTATCGACATGGTGACTGACTTCCGTACGCATGGTGTCTTTGAATGCATCAACGACAATGGCTACACCAACGTGCCTCGTTACATTGCCTCGACGGCACTGCCGCTGGCAGGTATCCGCGCCATGCTCGCCCGACGAAACCAACAAGGTTCACCCCGAAAGTAATCGACACGCCCCGCGTGAGCATCTTCTCTCCCTATCCACCTATTTACTCTTCCTCTCATCTACCCATCTACTCATCTACCCATTTACCCATCTACTCATTTACTCCTCAAAACTTCTTCGATGGCTTTTGCGACGATATAGTCCGGCAGTTTCCGCAGCGCCGGCTCGCTCTCATATCCTGCGATGATACTCCGATCTGGATACGCTCCGCAGCGGCCAATCAGTTCCTCCGCCATCTCCTGTAGGGTGGGGCTTTGCCCTGCGCGGTCACCTGCATTTTCATCGTGTAGCTCCGCCGTCCCCGGCGGAGCGTTTGCCAATATCTCCTGCGCCGTCTGTTTGAGTTCTTCGTATTCCGCCCGACTGTCGTACCAGTTTAACTGCATATCCAGCTCGATTGCTTCTTTCCCGCTGATCCCGTCATATACGTATTGTATTCCGATCGGATTGTACGTCTCCATCCGTTCCGCCACGAACGACTGCGCCGCCTCCGCGTAGGCCGCGTATCGCTCCCCCTCGAGCGTCTCGCCGAAATCCCGGTTCGCCAGTTCTTCTCGTAAAAAATCATCGAGCTTTCCCAGACACTCCGTCTGAGCTTCCGACAACCTCTCGTGTAGCCGCTCCAGATACGCATTTAATAACATTCGCACTTCACTCATGCTTTACAGTGTAGCCCTCCACCTCCCTCAATTCCAAATCAATTCCCACTCCTTCCGTTATTCCTCACTCCACGCGTTTTTTTAGCCACCGCTGCCCACCGACGCGTGAATAGTGAATGTGGCACAGCCGCCCTCGGCTGTGATGGGTGGCACCGCCAAGCGAATCCGCGAGCTTGGGGGTGGTAAATACATGATGGAAATTTGTGTGTTTTTTACGCATTTTCTCATAACCAAGATCCTAAACCCTGAATCCTATACCCAATATCTCTGAGCTCTGAAATCTGAACTCTGAAATTTGAGCTCTGAGCCCTGAGAACGGTGAACTTTTTCTTCTCACATTGACAAAAACGCCAAATACGGCTAAAATGCTTGTATGACAAATATTAACTTACAAAAAATGAATCCGAAATTCTTCCGACGCCCCTGGCTCATGAATATTTGTATTATCTTCTCCATAGGCTTGTCCTCTCTATTATCTGCAGACACCCCTATTACGAATCCTTTACTGACAAACCATCCTATCCTCTTTGTCACTCGCCCGCAATATAAACCCGATCATCACAATACCGCCACTATCTTCCAGGTCGGTGAAATCAACGAAAACAGCTTCACCGGCGGCGCCGCCCTCAAAACCATCGACCTGAACACCGGCGAAATCCAAACCCTGCTCGAAGCCCCCGAAGGTATCATCCGCGATCCCGAAGTTCATTTCACCGGCGACAAAATCGTCTTCTCTATGCGTAAAAACAAAAAAAACGACTACCACATCTACGAAATAAATGTGGATGGATCAGATCTAAAACAACTCACCTGCGCCCGCGGCGTCTCCGACATCGATCCTCTCTACCTGCCCGACGATAGCATCGTCTTCTCTTCCACCCGCGAACCCAAGTATTGCATGTGCAACCGCCACATCATGGCTAACCTCTACCGCATGGATCCCGACGGCGCCAACATCTACCAGATCGGCAAGAATACCCTCTTCGAAGGCCACGCCTCCCTCCTGCCCGATGGCCGTATCCTTTATGACCGATGGGAATACGTGGACCGTAACTTCGGCGACGCTCAGTCCCTCTGGACCGTCAATCCCGACGGCGCCAACCACGCCGTCTATTACGGCAACAACACCATCAGCCCCGGCGGCGTCATCGACCCCCGACCCGTCCCCGGCACGCAGCAAGCCGTCTGTATCTTCGGCTCCTGCCACGACCGACCCTGGGGCGCACTCGCTCTCATCGACCGTCGCCGCGCCCTCGACGGTATCGATGCCGTCGTCAAACTCTGGCCCGAATCCGCCATCCAACTCATGGGCGGTTCCGCCAAAAATGGGCAATATTACAAAACAAACCCAATTCCCCTCAACTACGGCGGTCAATATGGGTTTGACAATTTTAAGGCGGTTAATCCCAAGTATGAAGATCCTTACCCCTTAAACGACAAGTATTTACTGTGTTCGCGGACGATCGGTAAGGGCGAGCAGATGGGAATCTTCCTGGTGGAAATCTCCGGGGAGGAGGTCCTGGTGCACGCGGAATCGCCCGGTTGCTACGATCCGATGCCTCTAGGCCCGCGACCCCGGCCGCCGGTAATTCCTTCTCGGCGAGAATTCGACCAGAAACCAGGCCACTTCTACGTGATAGATGTGTATCAAGGTACGCATATGAACAATGTTCCACGTGGAACAATTGCGAGTTTGCGCGTAATTGAGTCGCCGGAGAAACGATTTTTCGTACCGAACGCGCAATGGGGCGGGCAGGGGCAGCAGGATCCGGCAATGGCTTGGCATGATTTTAATAACAAGCGGATCCTCGGTACGGTTCCAGTCGAAGAAGACGGATCGGCATATTTCGCGGTTCCGCCGGGTAAGTTTATCTATTTTCAACTGCTGGACGATAAGGGGATGATGGTCCAGTCGATGCGTAGCGGCACGATGGTGCAACCCGGCGAAACGACGGGCTGCGTCGGCTGTCACGACCATCGTCTGGCCAGCCCGGCCATAAAGAATGATTACGTCCCGTTGGCATTGAAACGCGCTCCTTCGCAACTGAACGGGTGGTACGGTCTGGCGCGGGAGTTCAGTTACATCCGGGAGGTGCAGCCAGTGCTGGATACGTATTGCGTCCAGTGTCATGATTTCGGGACCGAGGCGGGAAAAAAGTTGAACTTGGCGGGGGATCGGACGATGACATTCAACGTTTCGTATAATGAAATGTGGCGTAAGGGATATATCCAGCCGATCGGGGCGGGGCCGGCGACGATTCAGCAGCCCTACACCTGGGGTGCGCACGCCAGCAAGATCGTTCAGTACTTATTGAAAAAGAAATCCGAGATCACTCAAAACAAGGAGAGTTTCGATCGGCTGGTCACCTGGATCGATCTAAACGCGCCTTACTATCCGACATACGCCAGTGCGTATCCGCATAACCTGACGGGACGTTCGCCCTTGAATTCGCAGCAGATTAAACGTTTGGAGGAATTGACGGGGGTCTCGTTTGGACGATTGGCCAATCATCGCCGTAAGGAGGGGCCGCAGGTGAGTTTCGCGCGCCCGGAGTTGAGTCCGTGCCTTTCAAAGTTTACGGATAAGAACGATCCTAAATACCAGGAGGCGTTGGCGATTATCCTGGCGGGCAAGGAGATGCTGGCTCAACGTCCTCGTGCGGACATGGAGGGCTTTATCCCCTGGGACGTCGATCAGCAGCGAGAAGAAAAGTATCAACGGTTATATCAATGCGAACTGGCTAACCGGGCTGCGATTCAAGCGGGCGAGAAAGTGTTTGATCGATGATTGCAGTTCTTAGGGCTCAGAGCTCAGATTTCAGAGCTCAGATTTCAGAGTTCAGATCTCAGAGAATTTGGGTATCGGGTTCGGGGGATAGGGGTCGGGGTGTAGGAAGAGGTTCCTGGTTCCTTGTTCCTGGTTCCTTGTTTAAGAGTAGATGAGTAAATGGGTAAATGAGTAGATGGGGGAAAAGAGTTCACGGTTCACAGCTCACAGTAAGAGAAGAAATGGAACTGCAGAGGACGCGGAGAGCGGAGAGGAAGAGGTTTCAGGTTCAAGGTTAAAAGAGAGTTTACAGTCCACAGTCTTCCGTCCACAGCGAAGAAATTAGCCACAGAGGGCACCGAGGTCACAGAGAAATTTAATAGCCACAAAAAAGCTCAAAAGGCACAAAAATTTTACCATGAAAGACATGAATTATTACGAATTAACACGAATTCAAGAGCCATAAGAAGGCATAAAATTTTAAAGGATTTGGGTCTTGATGGTTCTATTTCCGCGCGGTAGGTTTATTTCATCGAGGGGCGGGAACGTTTCTTAGGGATAAGGAATAAAAGGTGTGCGTTATACATACTGTCTGATTGTTTCTGCAGACTATAGTTTACTATAAGGGGAATGAATGTTATGGATATCGACCCAGTAATGGTACTCTTTGATAATAATGTATTTGCGGATATCGCCGAAAATAGAAATAACTCTCGTACACACCTTAGCATAATAAAACGGGCGATATCGAACAATATGATAATCATACCCGCTTCTGTTGAAGTATTAAATGAAATTGTCCCATGCTACAATAGAGAAGATTTCGAAAAACGATGGAGCCTTTTTTTCGAATTAGTTGATTGGGGATATATACTTAAGCCATCTAATGAGCTACTTATGGATGAAATAAAAAGCATTGCAAGAGATGGAACGAATGCAAATCCATTTATCAACTCCCAATATCCATACTATGATATTATCGCTGGAATTTTTACATCAGGTCGCCCTCCCTCAGATGACATCCTTGCGGATTTTACTAATAATTTAAATCACTGCTGTCCAAGATAATTTGTTTCAGGTTATGAGGCTATAAAAAACA
>CAZNQT010000128.1:0-10148 GCA_964574885.1 uncultured Pirellulales bacterium | reverse complement strand
GTTTAAAACTGGTTATTTTCTTTGATCACCGCCCACATACCGGGATCAAGATTTCTTACCTGGTGAAACATACTCTGATGACCTTCAATCCGGTTGAGAGTTTGGGTAAATTTGGCGCTATCCGTTGGAAGTCGGGTTATAGAAAAATCCGGCTGCCAGCGATGATGATTCAATAGATAAACGGTATTATTATACAGGTCGTAGAACTGACTGCCCCGCTCGTTGAGCAGCCACTGGGTATAGATTCGGCCATTTTCCGTGCGGGCGCGATAGATGCTGAAGATACTCTCTTGGTATTCCTGAGGCCAAAGATACCAGCATTCCTGCAATGAATCCTGTTGTGCCCGGCTGTCGGTCCAGGGAGAAGCGATATTCATATTCTGATTGCCGGAGGAATTGCCGGTTTCACCCGGTATCATGCGCGGAATCCAGACAGCAGCGATTGCGGCAAGAGTCACTACCGCTACCGTCGCAGCGATGACGGCGCCGGTGGACAATCCGGCAACTGCCGCCGCCGTCGTCCCGGCTTTGATGGTGCCGGCGGTCACCGATACGTGGGTCACCGCCGCTTTGCTGCGGGCGGTGAGTTTACCGAACAGGATAAGGGCGGCCAGTACGGACACCCCATCCAGTCCCCGGCGGGATAATTGCTTTTTCAAGGTCTTCAACGCCCGATAGAACATGACCCGCACGTTGAATTCCTTGCGGTCCATCAATTCGGCGATAGTAGAAAATTCCAGGTTCTCGTAGCAACGCAGGTTCAATACCTGACGGTATTCCTCTTTCAAGTCGATCATGGAGGCTTTGACAATTTGTTGAAATTCATGGGCAATCTGGATATTGAGTTCATCCGTCTGGCCGATCAAATCCTCCGGTAAGTCCACCGTAGGTCTTCTCCTGTTTTCCCGCATGATTTCCCGTTTTCGCCAGATGGAAGCCTTGAGAATCCAGGACCAGAAAAGCTCCACTCGGGATATCTTTTTCAGTATCTTGTTCATATCCAACATTGTCCTCTGAACGATTTCCTGAACCAGTTCTTCCTGCATGATCTCGCGATATAAAAACTGCACCAGCCGCTGCCGGGTTTGCTTGGCCAATTGTTCCGTGCTCGCCTGACAGCCTCGTCTTGCTTTCTCCACCAATTCGTTATATGCATCACTCGCCTTCATCATACTCCGTTACTTTGAATTTGTTTTATTTCGCTCCTATTCGCTTCTGTAATATAAACCGATACAACCCTTCGATTTGTAACACTAAAAATCAAAAAATAGGTTCCGCTTTTTCTACAAATGACCTGACGGCTTCCGCCATTTGATCTAAACCAATGGCAAATAAGGATTTAGGTTGCTGCTCGCCATTCTATCCGGTAAATCAAAATTAGGTATATTCTTTTTAGCTCTGTTCAGACACATACCTATCTACCTTGATGTTGATGATATGATACTCCAGCTTGTCGATAGCTTAAAGCGTTAAACTCAAAGGGTTTGCGTTTAAAATTTCGCTTGAATTGTCAGTTTATCACGATGAGAGCCAAATTTTTTATTTTTCCTTAAAGTTGCCCTTCTAACTCTACGATATAGATGGCATATTAAATCTAGTATATAGAGAGGTCGAGAATCAAATAGCGTTTAGCGGGTAGTGTTTAGCGTATAGAGGTGACTTTTGCTTTCGTAGGAAAGGAATTACTTTATACCCTAAACCCTAAACCATATACCCTAGACCCTGTTTATTTCTGTGGACTGTTGACTTTTTAAAGAAGGAGGAAGATCATGAAATTTCCTAACATTGAAGCGGAAATAGTGGCGTTGGCCGATGCGATGATAGCGGGCTTAACCGCCCATGCGCTGGACTTTCCCAGCGTCAATCCGGCAGGACTGACGACGGCGCTGGGTGATTATCGCGCCGCCAAGCAGGCGCAGGACGACGCCCACGCCCAGGCGCTGATCGCCACGGACGACAAAAATGACAAGCTCGCTACCATGATCAGTACCATGAAGAACGATCTGAAACTCTCGGAAGTTGATACCGCGGACGATCCGGAGAAACTGGCCCTGATCGGCTGGGGACCGAAGGCCGATCCGACCCCGATCATTCCGCCGAACCAGCCGACCAACCTGGCGCCGCTGACCGAAGGGGCGGGTACGCTGACCTTGAAATGGGACAAACCCTCCAACGGCAGTACCGGTGGGGCGGTTCGCAACTACCTGATCCAGCGGCGGGACAAGAACAACGGCGAGTTCGGGCCCTGGACGCTGATCGATACGCGTTACGAGCCCGAATTGCAACTGGCTGCCCAGCCGCAGGGGATCCAGATGGAATACCGCGTCGTCGCATCCAACGCCGCCAGCGAAAGCAATCCCAGCAACGTGGCAACCGTAGTATTATAGTTGAGAGATATCGCCACAGAGAGTATAAAGATCTCTGAGAAATGTATCAGATAAGATAATACCCAATAATCGGGATAAGAAGCGGGAATGTAAGGAAATAGACAGCTTGCTATCCTCGGCGTCCTCGGTGTTCTCTGTGGCATTTTTAATTTCCTGAGGATTATGCCATGCCCTGTTTTCCCACCCGAGAAGCACAGATTGACGACCTGGCCGTTCGTATGATCAGGGGTTATCAGAGCCATGCGACGGATTTCCCGCATGTGACGTTTCTCAATTTGGCTCTGGACTATGGCAAATACCGCCAGGCCCGTCTTACACAGGTCGAGACCTTCGCTACCGTAAGGAGCGCCGTCACCGTTCATCGTCAAAAGCTAAAAATCCTGGTAATGACTATGAAAGGTTGCCTCAAGAAAGCACGGGTGGATGTTGCTGACGATCCGCACAAACTCGCCTGGATCGGTTACGGTCCCAAGGCAACTGCATCGACGGTGCAACCGGCCGGATGTCCGCGGAATCTGCGCGGAACCGCGGATATCGAGAACCAAACAATCGGATTATCCTGGCAGAATCCGAAAACGGGTGGGTCGGTCGGTCATTATATAATTCAGCGGCGGTTTATAAATGCTCCTGCTTCTGAATGGGGGCTGGTCGCTTCGACCTGCGAAACCTGGATTAACTTGACCGAACAGCCACAGGGTGTACCATTGGAATATCGTATCCTCGCCGGTAATAAAGCGGGAATATCGTTGCCCGGCAATGAAATCAGAATTGTAATATAAATTGTATCAATTCATGGTTCGCTCTACGTGGCCGTTTTCCCGAATCCAGATCACCGTTTTATATTCTCCCGGCCGAAAAACTTTGCCCGCTGGGACCACATCATACGATACGTTTTCCCTCAAGCAATGCGCAATTTCCTGAATCGCGGGTGTGAGTACCTGTTTATAGGTTAAACCGAATTTATTTTTCCGCTTTAAGAGAAATATATGCGTCCCCCAGGTATGCAGTTGCCATTGCGTTGGCAGCGTATAGCCGTAGGGTAGCACGATAGCGGTGGTGGCTGCATTTCGCAGTTTTACCAGATCGCGTTTTGGCTGCTGCTTCGTGTACTCGGAAAGCTTTCGTGCCAGCTTCAATTGCTCCGTATATAACACATGATGATCGTGATCCGACGTCCAGAACCAGACAAATTCCGCCCCCAGATCATAGGCCAGTTTCATCGAAGGCCACCGCAGCTTTTCCTCCGCCTGCCCGTAAATACTCATCCCCCATTTCGTTTTCAACGCCCGTGCCGGACCGCGCATCTGAGAATAAAACCATAAAAACAAATTGTCCGGCGTGACCGGAATTACTACCCCGAATTCCTCATTGATCTTTTGCAGCATCAGAATCTGTGGTGATTCCGCTTCCGGATCGATCCGCCACCGACATTCCTGCACCAATCCGTATGGATTCGCCTCCATCTGATAATAACTCGTCCCTACATACGTCTCCCAGATCGGTATCTCCGGTTCCATTAACTGCATGCTTCCCGGATCGATACCTCGCTGGGTGAAAATATTTCGCAACGTTGCCTGGTTCAATTTCTCACGGATGTGTTCCTGAATCATCTCTACCGCTTTCGATAGCGGCGCATCCGGCGGATACTTCCCCGCCAAGCGACACGCCGGCTCATCCAGGTACATCCGTACCCCCCGAAAATTCGATCTATACAATTCTTCCGGATACGCCGGCGCTGGATCATACCCCTCGTAAAACACCGGCCGCCGACATACCCAGTTCACCTGCTCACCCTGGACGCGAAAATTATTGATCCCCGTCGCGATCATCTCCTCGTAATTTTCTTTCGTGAACCGTATAAAATTATAATTGTCTTTCCTGTTCTGGCGCCCCCTGCCGTCATCCCGGAAATTACGACTCGTCCCGACCAGCAGATCCGTACGAAATTCCAACCACAAAACATCTGCTGGTGGTTTTATCTCCTGCGTTTGCAATATCTCCTTGCGTAACAGGGGAAATCCAGATACGTCCCCTTGGCAAACGGAAACAATCCCGCCCCTTTGGGTAGTAGTTCACCATTCAATATAAACATAGGTAATAGGGCCTTCCCGCTATAACCATCAACATACTCAATCGGTTTCTCCCCCGGCTCCTGCAGAATATAACGATAAAACGTTATTTCACCGTCTGTATGTTTTGCGAACGGATTCCCATCTGCCAGCAACCAGAACGTATAGCTGCGCCCGTCGATTTTCGTTCCTCTTACTCGATACCAGTGGCAATCCGCTTTTTCGTCCGCCGGCGAAACGGCAATCTCGACCGCCGCCACCTGCTTACCATGCGCCTTCGCTGGAAGTTCAACCTCGTACCGTGCCCGTTGGGCCAGGCAATTTAAAGGTAAAACGACTGCCCCAAATAAACCGGATAACAAAAGAACGCTTCTGTTCGATAATACCATTATATAATCCTTATTTTCATCATTTCTCTCGCCGAAACCATTTTTTAAAGGTAGTAGTACTTGTCGTCACTACCGTATCGCCGGTCGCGGCAGCCGCTCGGAAGGGTTTCTTGACGAAGGTACCGATGCGATTGCCCATCTCGTCCAGTACGGCGCCAATTTTATCCAGGCTATCCTTGGAGACATCGCCGACCCGCTTGACAATCACTGATAGAATATCTTTTTTAAAAATGTCGCGTACGTCGGTATAAAACTCGGCGACGCGGCTCCGGATTATATTTTTCGCTTCCTGCTCGTTCCACCCCCGAAACGCTCGACACCGATCCATCGCGGCATGGCCCGCCACCGACGTCATAAAGCCCGCCCCGATGCTCTGCACGATATCATCCGTATAAGTACGTATAAAGGGTACTTTCGTCCCCAGACCTTCCAACAGGCTTTTTCCCATGTTGATATAATTCACCGTCGCCACTACGCGAATCGTATCCGAGAGAATCTGCAACTGCCCGCGCAGACGCGGACGGCTGTTATATATACGTATCAACCGAATCACCATCGCTAGATTACGATACAGAACAATCAGCAAATCCGCCGCCTTATACGGGCTCAACGCCACTCCCACCATTACATCGCGGGTGCAGTTCCTTACTTGTCGATTCGCCTGGTCATCGAGTTGAGCTAAGGCCGGTAGGATTACTTGCTCTTCCGCTTTCTGAATCGCTGCGATCAGTTCCTCCCGATCGCGGTGCGATTGCAGTTTGGACTCTAACACGTCAATTTCTTGTCGAACAGGTTCACAATCTTCGGGAGATAATAGATTGTTATTGCTCAGGCGCGATAAATAACGCAGCAGATACTTCGCATAGCGCTGCAATTCTCGGTGGTTTGCCTGGTCCGGTTCCTTAATCACCACTGGTCTCAAAACCGCCGGGCGCGTTGAAACCGTCCGCACGTAATACCAGAATAGCCAACAAAAACTCACCAGGAGTATCCCCACGAAAGCATAACCGGCGATGGGATGTAACTCGTATAGCGTTTGATACGCCCGAATACATTCCAGTACCGCGAAAAAAGACAACAAAACCCCGATCAGCAGAACACATCGCTTAAATAATTTCCACGAAGAAGCCAGCATGTTCGTTCCTTTCCCAATTCGAAAATGGTATGCCTCTTTAACATTTTACAACCGAACGGCAAGCTCGTAAATTAGGTTTTCCCTTTTCCTAACGGTTTGCTTACAATGGCATTAAACCTGAAATTGATAATTTCAAGGAATGGAAAGGATAGGATTATGGTAAGGTTCTCATTACATAGAAGGATTACTTGTTTACTGGCATTGCTATCATTACCCTTTTCGCTTTTTGCTCAAAATAATCCTCCCCACCCCAAACCTCGCTTAGCCATGAACCTGGCGGGACCTGCCGACTGGAATACCGAATTACCCTTCGTGGATGTCTTTCGCATGTCCCGACCCTGGATCAGTCAGCAAAAAGGCAAATCCTGGGGGCAGGGGCCTAAACTCGCCCTCGATCAACACGGTTGGGTCGCCAGACTCGATGCCGACTGCTGGGCCGAAACGCCCCTCTGTACCATTGAAGGAGGGCATTACCCCAGCGGAAAATATACTATCCTTTACGACGGCGCCGGTAAACTCGATGTCTCCAATGCCGCTAAGATTGTTTCCCAGGAGTCGGGTCGTGTGATCATCAACGTCGATTCCACTAAAGGCGGTTTCTTCTTGAAACTTCTGGAAACCGATCCCGGCAATTACGTTCGTAATATACGGGTAATCATGCCCGGTTTCGAAAACTCCTATAACCAGAATCCCTTCCATCCCGCTTTTCTCAAACGCTGGCAGGGCGTCGCCTGTTTCCGCTTTATGGACTGGATGCACACCAACGGCTCCAAAATTAAATCCTGGTCCGACCAACCTACGCTCCAAAACGCAACCTTCTCGAAAAAAGGCATTCCCGTCGAATGGATGATCGACCTGTGCAATCGTCAGAACGCCGACGCCTGGTTCTGCATGCCGCACCTCGCTGACGATGACTATATTCGCAACTTTGCCCAGGTTGTTAAAGCAAAGCTCAATCCCCCATTGAAAATCTATATCGAATACTCCAACGAAGTCTGGAACAGTCAATTTCAGCAGACCCGCTACAGTTGGGAAAAAGCCAAAGAACTCCACCTCGGCAATCAGGAACGGCCCTGGGAAGGCGGTGGTCAATATTACAGCAAACGATCAATGGAAATCTTCAAAATCTGGGAAGAAGTGTTCGGTTCTCGTCAACGCCTGATACGCGTCCTTGCCTGGCAGTCCGGTAATACCTGGTGGATGGAACATATCATTCTGCCATTCCGGGATGCCTACAAACACACCGACGCTTTGGCCATTGCGCCCTATGTCTCGATGATCGTTCCTCGTCAGGGTAAGAATCTTACCGCCGATCAGGTATCCCAATGGTCGATTGAAAAGACGATGGATTATCTGGAAAACCAATCGCTGCCGAAGTCGATCGATGCCATCCGCCGAACCAAAGAAGTCGCGGATAAATACGGCCTGCTCCTGCTCGCTTATGAAGGCGGTCAACACATGGTCGGCGTTGGCGGCGGCGAAAACAATAATGCCATGACCAAATTGTTTCATCGATGTAATGCCCATCCGCGAATGGGAACCATCTATAAAAAATATTACGACGCCTGGACCGAAGCCGGCGGTGATCTGTTCTGTTATTTTTCTTCCGTAAGCCGCTGGAGCAAATGGGGCTCCTGGGGCATCCTTCAATATTACGATGACAACCCCGCCCAATCTCCCAAATTTATCGCTACGCTCCATTGGGCAAAATCCCAGGGCCAGAATGTCAACCTCCCCTGATAATTCTCCCTTTGTCATACGCAAGACGAATCAATTCATAATCGATGTATAGGCGCTGCCGGGGGTGTGTTGTTTGTTCTTAGCGGTTTCCAGTTGTTCGGTCAGATCATCCAAATCACTGTTTAAAAATATTTCTGCCAGGTGGGGATCGAATTGAGTGCCGCTGAATCGTCGGATTTCCGCTAGAGCGATAGGGTGGGGCAGTGCTTTGCGATAGGTACGATCGCTAATCATGGCGTCATAAGAATCGGCGAGCATTATGATACGGCCGCTTAACGGTATGTTCTGTCCCCGTAGTCCCTGAGGGTAGCCGCTGCCGTTGAAATGTTCATGGTGGGTTAATACGGCGGGTGTTACCTCATCCATTTGTTTGATACTGCCCAGTATGTTGGCGCCGATTCGCGGATGTTTGCTGATCTGCTCGAATTCCTGTTCTTCCAACTCACCCGGTTTACACAGCACCGCCTCGCTTACCCCGATTTTTCCCACGTCGTGCAGCAGACCGGCCAGGTAGATAGTATGTACCTCGATATCCCGAAGCGATAGTTGGTTCGCCAGCCAACGGGATATCAGAGCAACTCGCTCGGAATGGCCGCAGGTATAGGGATCTTTCGCATCGATACTGCTGGTCAAGGCCCGTAATACGCCTAACAAAAGATTCTGAAGATCTTTATATAAACGAAAATTATCCAGATAGACCGCACTTTCGTTGGCAACTGACATAAGCAGCTTGGTATCGAGCGAATCAAAATCTGCTTTCTTGATTTTATTGAGTGCGATTATGGCGCCCATCACTTTCTCGCCGCGCCAAATGGGTACGCCCGCGAGATTACGAATCAGTGTAGGCCATTGATGTCGGTAGGGGCCGTCCACGTTGCTGTCGATCAATACCTTAAAGGGCTCATCCGCCTGTCGGAGAATTCGCTGCCAGAGAAGTTGTTTATCGGTGGGAGAAAGCTCCGGTTCGCCCGAGGAAATCACTTTGGAAAAGCTGTTTTCCGGGCTATCCTGTTCCTGCCAGAGAACGAGAAGTTTGCTTACCTCGAGCACTTCTTTGAGGTCCTGACATAGATTATGAAAGAATTCTTCCGGTTCCTGTGTAACGGTCATACGGTCGCTGATCCGATGCAGCAGGTCCAGTTCCTCGTAGCTTTGCGACAGAGACAGGCTCAAGGCTTCCAGTTCTCTATCTCGCTCTTCACAGGATGGTTTGGATTCAACCATAATGGTCTTTGTTTCCGGTTGCGTAGCGTTCTTATACCGCCATAGTGCCTATTATCTCTTCTGCTTCCTGCAAGACCTGACGGGGGCTGAATGGTTTATGCAGGCAGCGCTGGATCCCTGTCGAAGCCAGAGCCGCATCGTCCAGGGCGAAACCCCGCGCGGTCAGCATAATCGCCGGGATCCCCTGCGTCGCCGGATGCTGTTTCAGTCGTTGACACAATTCCAGTCCGGACAGATGGGGCATTTGATAATCGGTAATTATCAGGTCCGGAAGTTCCACCTGCGCGATTTCCAGGGCCTCCTGTCCATCCTGGGCGGTGAGCACGACATAACCGGCGTTGCGGAGTTTTAGCGATACCACGTGCAGAATGTGCACCTCGTCGTCCACCACCAGTACTTTCTTCGTATCCTTCATTGTTTCCTCTCTCCGACTTCCTCGTTTAGTTTATTGGGGAAAGCATATTTTATGCTGGTTGTAGTTGAGGATTGTTACATAAAGGCAGTTCGATAGTAAAGATACTGCCTTGTTCCGGTCGGCTTTTCACGATGATTTGCCCGTCATGGACGTTTTCGATAATTTGTCTGGCTAGATGTAGTCCTAATCCGGTGCCGCCGGCAAGATGATTGTTTTCCTCTACCCGATAAAACTTATCAAATATCCGTTCGAGTCTATCCGCAGGAATTCCCACGCCTTGATCCTGCACTTCAATAAAACCCTGCCTGCTGTTACGGATTCCCAATCGCACCTCAACCGACTGATGCGGCGGGGAATATTTCACCGCATTACTCACCAAATTCATAACGGCCTGATACATCATATCTCGGTCTGCCGATATCCACAGTTCGTCCGTTTCTTGTTGTAGATGAAGGTCGATTTGTTTTTCCTTCGCCTGCGGACGCATCGTTGTGATCACGTCGTTGACGATTTCAATGCCATTCAGCGCGTCTTTGGATACTTTCAAAACTCCGGATTCCAGGCGGGAAATATTCAAAATGTTATCGATCAGCCGATTCAACCTTTGGGCCTGCTCCTGGATAATCTCGCAGAACTGCCGATACGACTGGGGATCGTTGGCTTCGTGATCGCCCAGCATCTCCGCATACGCCCGAATACTCGATAGGGGGGTCTTCAATTCATGCGACACGCTGCTGACAAAGTCATCTTTCAATTTGGCGATTTCTTTTTCGGCGGTAACGTCATGAA